>NZ_JBHWIJ010000314.1:0-9744 GCF_042732255.1 Kitasatospora sp. NPDC059803
GGGCGCGGGGGTGGTGCCCCGGCCCGGGTCGGCCTGTTTCACGGATCCAGCCGTTGACCTGTCACTTCTGTTCCGCGAGGGCCCGGTTCAGCAGGAGGACGTTGACGCCCTCCTGTCCGAGGAAGCCGAGCGAGCGGCCTTCGGTGTACTTCTCGACCAGCTTGTGCACCGCGTCCGCCGACAGGTTCCGGGTCTTGGCGACCCGGTTCACCTGCTCCTCGGCGTAGGCGACCGAGATGTACGGGTCGAGGCCGGAGCCGGAGGCGGTCAGCGCGTCGGCCGGGACGCTCTCCGGGGCGACGCCGTCGAACTCGGCGGCGGCGGCACGGCGGTCGTTGACGGCCTTCAGCAGGTCGTCACTGTTCGGGCCGAGGTTGGAGGCGCCGGACGAGGACGAGTCGTAGCCGGTCCCGGCCGCGGAGGGGCGGGGCTGGAACCACTTCGGGTCCGGCTGCGCCTCCTCCTTCGGGTCGTCGGGGTTCTTCTTCGGGAGGTTGAAGTTCTGGCCGATCAGGCTGGAACCGACCTCCTTGCCGTCGGACTTCACGAGCGAGCCGTTGGCCTTCTCGGTGAAGGCGACCTGGCTGATCCCGGTGACCAGCAGCGGGTAGGCGATCCCGAGGATCGCGGTGAGCACCAGCAGCGCCCGCAGTGCGGTGAAGTGGGTGCGGACGGTCGTCGGCAGGGGCTTGGACATCGGATTCTCCTCTCTCAGCTCAGGCCGGGGATGAACTGGACGATCAGGTCGATCAGCTTGATGCCGACGAACGGCACCACCAGACCACCGAAGCCGTAGACCCCGATGTTGCGGCGCAGCAGGGAGCTGGCGTCGGACGGGCGGTAGCGCACGCCGCGCAGGGCGAGCGGGATCAGGCCGATGATGACCAGGGCGTTGAAGATGATCGCCGAGGTGATCGCGGACTGCGGGCTGTGCAGGCCCATGATGTTGAGGTGGCTCAGGCCCGGGTAGACCCCGGCGAACATCGCGGGGATGATCGCGAAGTACTTGGCCACGTCGTTGGCGATCGAGAAGGTGGTCAGCGCGCCACGGGTGATCAGCAGCTGCTTGCCGATCTCGACGATCTCGATCAGCTTGGTCGGGTTGGAGTCCAGGTCGACCATGTTGCCGGCCTCCTTGGCCGCCATGGTCCCGGTGTTCATGGCCACGCCGACGTCGGCCTGGGCGAGCGCGGGGGCGTCGTTGGTGCCGTCGCCGGTCATCGCGACCAGCTTGCCGCCCTCCTGCTCCTTCTTGATCAGCGCCATCTTGTCCTCGGGGGTGGCCTCGGCGAGGAAGTCGTCCACGCCCGCCTCCTCCGCGATCGCCTTGGCGGTCAGCGGGTTGTCGCCCGTGATCATGATGGTCTTGATGCCCATCCGGCGGAGCTCGTCGAAGCGCTCCCGCATGCCCTCCTTGACCACGTCCTTGAGGTGGATGACCCCGAGGACGCGGGCCGGCTTGGCGCCGACCTTGGTCGCCACCACCAGCGGGGTGCCGCCGGCCGCGGAGATCCCGTCGACCAGGGCGGAGACCTCGTTGCCGACCGAACCGCCGTTCTCGGTCACCCAGTTGGTGACCGCGCCGGCCGCGCCCTTGCGGACCTGGTGGACCGCCTCGGCCTCGTCCAGGTCGACGCCGGACATCCGGGTCTGAGCGGTGAACGGGACCCAGGTGGCGTGCGTCAGCTCGCCCTGGGCGCGGGCCCGCAGGCCGTACTCGGTCTTGGCGAGGACCACGATCGAGCGGCCCTCCGGGGTCTCGTCCGCGAGGGAGGACAGCTGAGCGGCGCTGGCCAGTTCCTCGGTGGACACGCCCGGGGCGGGCAGGAACTCGGCGGCCTGGCGGTTGCCCAGGGTGATGGTGCCGGTCTTGTCCAGCAGCAGGGTGTTGACGTCGCCGGCCGCCTCGACGGCCCGGCCGGACATCGCCAGCACGTTGCGCTGCACCAGCCGGTCCATGCCGGCGATGCCGATCGCGGAGAGCAGCGCGCCGATGGTGGTCGGGATGAGCGCCACGATCAGGGCGACCAGGACGATCATCGACTGCGGGGCGCCCGCGTAGGTGGCCATCGGCTGCAGGGTCACCACGGCGACCAGGAAGACGATGGTCAGCGAGGCGAGCAGGATGTTCAGCGCGATCTCGTTCGGCGTCTTCTGCCGGGCGGCGCCCTCGACCAGGGCGATCATCCGGTCGATGAACGACTTGCCGGGCTCCGAGGCGATCTTCACCACGATCCGGTCGGACAGCACCTTGGTGCCGCCGGTCACCGCCGAGCGGTCACCACCGGACTCGCGGATGACCGGCGCGGACTCGCCGGTGATCGCCGACTCGTCGACGCTCGCGACGCCCTCGACGACGTCGCCGTCGCCGGGGATGATCTGCCCGGCCTCGACCACCACGTGGTCGCCGAGCCGCAGCGCGGTGCCCGGCACCTCCTCCTCGGCCTGCGTGGCGGGCCAGTCGGTGAGCCGGCGGGCGACGCTCTCGGTCTTGGTCTTGCGCAGGGTGTCGGCCTGGGCCTTGCCGCGGCCCTCGGCGACGGCCTCGGCCAGGTTGGCGAAGATCGTGGTGAGCCAGAGCCAGACGGTGATGGACCAGGCGAACACGGACGGACTGGCGATCGCGGAGACGGTGGTGACCACCGAGCCGACCTCGACCACGAACATGACCGGGTTCTTGACCATCACCCGGGGGTCGAGCTTCTTCACCGCGTCCGGCAGGGACGCGACGATCAGCTTCGGGTCGAGCAGGCCGCTGGCCACTCTGTGCTGCGCGGCGGGCTCGGCCTTGTCGGCCGGTGCGGGGTTGAGCGTAGGGGTGGACATCAGGAGAGACCTTCCGCGATCGGCCCGAGAGCCAGGGCCGGGAAGTAGGTGAGGCCGACGACGATCAGGATGACGCCCGACAGCAGGCCCACGAACAGCGGCTTGTGGGTGGGCAGGGTGCCCGGGGTGGCCGGGACCGGCTGCTGCTGGGCGAGCGAACCGGACAGCGCCAGGACGAAGACGATCGGCAGGAGGCGGCCGAAGATCATCGCCAGGCCGAGCGCCGTGTCGTACCAGTCGGTGTTGACGGTGATGCCGCCGAAGGCCGAGCCGTTGTTGTTGGCGGCCGAGGTGAAGGCGTACAGCACCTCGGAGAAGCCGTGGGCGCCCGAGTTGAGCATCCCGGCCCGCTCCCCCGGCAGGGCCATCGCCAGGCCCGTACCGACCAGCACCAGGGTCGGCGTGGTGAGGATGTACAGCGAGGCGAACTTCATCTCCCGGCCGCCGAGCTTCTTGCCCAGGTACTCGGGGGTGCGGCCGACCATCAGACCGGCGACGAACACCGCGACGATCGCCAGCACGAGCATGCCGTACAGGCCGGATCCCACACCGCCGGGCGCGATCTCGCCCAGCATCATGTTGAAGACCGTCAGCCCGCCGCCGAACGGCGTGTACGAGTCGTGGAAGGAGTTCACCGCGCCGGTCGAGGTCAGCGTGGTCGAGGCGGCGAACAGGCCGGAGGCGGCGATGCCGAAGCGCTGCTCCTTGCCCTCCATCGCGGCGCCCGCGGCCTGCAGGGCGGTGCCCTGGTGCTGCGACTCGGCGAAGGTGAGCAGGGCGGTCGAGGCGACCCAGAACAGGCCCATCACGGCGAGGATCGCGTAGCCCTGGCGGTTGTCCCCCACCATCCGGCCGAAGGCCCGCGGCAGCGCGAACGGGATCAGCAGGATCAGGAAGATCTCGACCAGGTTGGAGAAGCCGGTCGGGTTCTCGAACGGGTGCGCGGAGTTGGCGTTGAAGAAGCCGCCGCCGTTGGTGCCGAGCAGCTTGATGACCTCCTGGGAGGCCACCGGGCCGCCCGGGATCTTCTGCACGTCGCCGCTGAGCGTGGCCACCTCGTGGAAGCCGTGGAAGTTCTGGATCACGCCGGAGGCGGCCAGGACCAGGGCGAAGACGATCGAGATCGGCAGCAGCAGGCGCAGGTTGATCCGGGTGAGGTCCACCCAGAAGTTGCCGACCCGGTCGGTCCGGTTGCGGGTGAAGCCCCGGATCAGCGCGCCGACGACGGCGATGCCGACGGCCGCGGAGACGAAGTTCTGCACCGCCAGGCCCGCCATCTGCGCCAGGTGGCCCATCGCGGACTCACCGGCGTAGGACTGCCAGTTGGTGTTGGCGACGAACGAGATCGCGGTGTTCCAGGCCTGGTGGCCCTCCATCTGCGGAACACCCAGGTTCAGCAGCAGGTAGCCCTGGAGGCGGATCAGGCCGTAGAGGAAGAGGACGGAGACGGCCGAGAAGGCCAGCACCGAGCGGAGGTACACCGGCCAGCGCTGATCGGCGTCGCCGTCGACGCCGATCACCTTGTAGATGCCGCGCTCGACTCTGAGGTGCTTGGTGGTGGTGAGGAGCTTGGCGATGTAGTCGCCAAGGGGGCGGTAGCACAGGGCCAGTGCCCCGACCAGGGCCAGGGCCTGCAGCCAGCCCGCGAGAGTGGATCCCATGTCAGAACTTCTCCGGGAAGATCAGCGCCACGACGAGATAGCCGACGAGCGCGACGGCCACGATCAGACCTGCGATGTTCTCCGCGCTCACAGCTTCTCCACCCCCCGCGCGATCAGGGCGATGACGGCGAACACGGCGACCGTGACACCGACGTAGATGAGATCGGACATGGGCTCCACCAGAGCGGTTCGGGAGACTGCCGCGGGCGGGCCGGGGGCTTCGCGCGGCGCCGGCGGACGACCGGCAGATGCAGCAAAGCAGCCGTCAGAGGCGCGTTATGGCTCCCTGACGCCCTCCATACGGGTGACTGCGGGACGTTGACGCGACCTTGACGCCCGCTTCACCGGGCCGTGACCGTCGTCATCAGGCCGTGATCGGCCCGGCGCCGGAACGCCGGAAGCCCCGGGATTCCGGGGCTTCCGTACGGGTGGGGATGCGGGTGGGGTGCGGGCTCGTGCGAGCTGGTGTGGGCGGGGCCGGCGGGGGCCCGGGGCCCGGGGGGCGGCTACTGCTCCGGTCAGACCTTCTCCGGCGCCGGGAGCCGCTCGTACCCGCTCCCCGGGGCAGGCTCGCCCCGGCGCACCGCGCCGGGCGCCCGGCGCGACGGGCCGCCCGCGCGCCCGGAGGAGGTCAGCTGCCACGGCACGCTGATCACCATCACGCCCGCCGTGAACAGCAGCCGGCTCTTCAGCCACAGCGCCGACTGGTTGTGCAGCAGGTGCTCCCACCAGCGGCCGACCACGTACTCCGGGATGAACACGGCGACCGCCTCCCGGGGGCTGTCCCGGCGGTGCTCCCGCACGTACGCCAGCACCGGCTTGGTGATCTCCCGGTACGGCGAGTCCAGTACCTTCAGCGGCACCCGGACGCCGGCCTCCGTCCACTGCCGCTCCAACTCCCCGGTGGCCTCCGGCTCCACCGCCACCGTCAGCGCCTCCAGCGAGTCCGGCCGGAACGCCTCCGCGTAGCCGAGCGCCCGCAGCGTCGGCTTGTGCAGCTTGGACACCAGCACGATCCCGTGCACCCGGGCGGGCCGCGCCGACTCGGCCTCCGGGTCGTCCACCGCCAGCTCGGCGGCGACGCCGTCGTAGTGCCGGCGGATGCCGCGCATCATCAGCCACAGCACCAGCGCGGCGACCACGGCCAGCCAGGCGCCCTGGGTGAACTTGGTGAGCAGCACGATCACCAGCACCAGCGCGGTGACGACCGCGCCGAAGGCGTTGATCACCCGGGAGCGCAGCGCCGAGCGGCGCACCGCCGGATCGGTCTCGGTGGCCAGCGCCCGGTTCCAGTGCCGGACCATGCCGATCTGGGACAGCGTGAAGGAGGTGAAGACGCCCAGGATGTACAGGTGGATCAGGCTGGTGACGTTCGCGTCGTACAGCCAGAGCAGCCCGCCGGCCACCACCGCGAGCGCGATGATGCCGTTGGAGAAGGCCAGCCGGTCCCCGCGGGTGTGCATCTGCCGGGGCAGGTAACGGTGCTCGGCCAGGATCGACGCCAGCAGCGGGAAGCCGTTGAAGGCGGTGTTGGCGGCCAGGATCAGCACCAGCGCGGTGACCGCCTGGATCGCGTAGAACAGCACGCTGTGGTCGCCGCCGAAGATCGCCGCCGCGAGCTGGGCGATCACGGTCTGCTGGGGCGTGCTCGCGCAGTCGCCGGGGAAGCCGGTCAGCCGGCAGGCGCCGCCCTCGGTGATGTGCACCTTGGCGATCAGCGCGAGGGCGGTGATGCCGACGAACATCACCACGGCCGTGGTGCCCATCACGGCCATGGTGCGCGCGGCGTTCCTCGCCTTCGGCGCCCGGAACGCCGGGACGCCGTTGGAGATCGCCTCCACCCCGGTCAGCGCCGTACAGCCGGAGGCGAACGCCCGCAGGCCCAGCATCAGCAGGCCGAGGCCGGCCACCGTGTCCTTGCCCTCCTCCGGGAGGATCCCGTACGAGGCGCTGGACGCCACCGGCGCGTCGCCGAGCGCGACCCGGACCAGCCCGGTGACCACCATCAGCAGGATGCCGCCGATGAACAGGTACGTCGGCGCGGCGAAGGCCTTGCCGGACTCCCGGACACCGCGCAGGTTCACCGCCATCAGCAGCAGCACGAAACCCAGCGCCAGCCAGACCCGGTGACCGGCCAGCGACGGCACCGCCGAGATGATGTTGTCCACCCCGGAGGCCACCGACACCGCGACCGTCATCACGTAGTCGACCAGCAGCGAGGCGGCCACCACCAGACCGGAGTTGGCGCCGAGGTTGCGGGACACCACCTCGTACGAGCCGCCGCCGCTCGGGTAGGCGTGCACCACCTGGCGGTAGGACATCACCACGACCGCCATCAGCGCGACCACACCGGCCGCGACCCACGGGGTCAGGTAGAGGAAGGCGGCGCCACCGACGGTGAGCACCAGCAGGATCTCCTGGGTCGCGTAGGCGACCGAGGAGAGCGGGTCGGAGGCGAAGATCGGCAGCGCCAGCCGCTTGGGCAGCAGCGTCTCGCCGAGCTCCTCGCTGCGCATGGCCCGGCCGATGACGAGGCGCTTGAGCGCCTGGGGCACGTTGAACACAAATGTGAGGTTAGGTCGGGAAAACGCAACGGAATTCGTTGTGGAGATCGCCCGGCACCCACCAGATCAAAGGCCTTCCCGCAGGTCAGAGCCGCTGCGGGCGGGTGGGCGCCGGGCGTATCGAGGGCGTCAAGAGTGCCCCGTTAAGACCGCGTCAAGATGCCAGGTTGTTATCGGGCGTCCAAGGTGTGGACGCCCACCGGGGCGCCTCCCCCGGAAACCCCGCCAGGCCGCCCGACACCTCGGCTGCACCGGCCCGGGTCACATCCGCATCCGCAGCCGGCAGACCACCGCGTCCGTGTGCCGGCGCAGCGCGCGGTCGATCACGGCGCCGCGCCGGTTCTGCAGCGCCCGCTGCCACCAGCGGGCCGGCTCCACCTCCGGGATCAGCACCGTCAGCCGGTCGTAGGCGTGCTCCTCGCCGAGCCGGTTCACGAACGCGGCGATCGGCTGGCCCAGCCGGCGGCGGTCCTCCGGGATCTCCACCAGCGGCACGCCCGGCTGCCACAGCTCCCAGTCCCGCCGCAGCGCCTCCGCCTCGGACTGCTCGTGCACCACCGTCACCGCCAGCACCTCGTCGCCGAGCGACAGCGCCGCCGACAGGCCGTCCCGGGTGAGCCGGGTGATGGCCGTCACCGGCACGACGACCAGGCTGCGCTGGCGGGTCACCGCGCCCGGCACCCGGCCCAGTTCCAGCCGCTCGCCGATCAGCCCGTAGCTGCGGTGCACCGCCTCGAACAGCACCACCAGCAGCGGCAGCGCCACCACGATGCCCCAGGCGCCCTCGGTGAACTTGGTGCCGGTCACCACCACCGTCGCGACCCCGGTGAGCAGCGCGCCGAACCCGTTCAGCGCGGCCTTCCACACCCAGCCGGCCGGCCGGTGCACGGACCAGTGCCGGACCATGCCGACCTGACAGATCGTGAACCCGACGAACACGCCGATCGAGAACAGCGGCACCAGGCTGTTCACGTCCCCGCCCGAGCCGACCAGCAGCGCCGCCGACACCAGGGCGAGGAACAGCACCCCGTGCCGGTGCACCTGGCGGTCGGCCCGCAGCGCGAACACGTGCGGCAGGTGGTTGTCCCGGGCGAGCAGGTGCAGCAGCACCGGCAGCCCGCCGAAAGAGGTGTTCGCGGCCAGCCCGAGCAGCACCACGGTGGCGAACTGGACGACGTAGAACGCGGCGCCGTGGCCGAGCGAGGCGTCGGCGAGCTGGGCCAGCACCGTGACGCCCTCCACCGGCTGGAGGTGGAAACGGCCGATCAGCACGGCCAGCCCGATCAGCATCACGCCGAGCAGGGCGCCGAGCGCCACCTCGGTGTGCTGCGCCCGCCTCACCCGCGGGGTCCGGAACGACGGGACGGCGTTCGCCACCGCCTCCACCCCGGTCAGCGCCGAGCACCCGGCCGCGAACGCCTTGAGCAGCAGCAGCGCACCGACGGTCGTGGCGTTCTCGGCCAGCGTCGAGGCGTGGCCCGCGGCGGCCTCGGTGCTCGCCGGGCCGTCCCGGAACAGGCCGACCACGATGATCGCCAGGATCGACACCACGAAGACGGCCGTCGGCGCCATGAACCAGCGCGCCGACTCGGCGATCCCCCGTAGGTTCACCGCCGTCACCAGGGCCAGCACGCCCAGGCACAGCCAGACCCGGTCGTCGTACAGGCTCGGCACCGCCGAGGTCAGCGCCGCCACCCCCGCCGTCACCGAGACCGCCACGTTCAGGATGTAGTCGATCACCAGCGAGGCGGCCGCCGTCAGCGCCGTCCGCCGGCCCAGGTGCTCCTTCGCCACCGCGTACGCGCCGCCGCCGTCCGGGAACGCCGCGATCACCTGCCGGTACGACGCCACCAGCACACCCAGCAGCACCGCGATCGCCACCGTCACCGGCAGCGTGAAGCCCAGCCCGTACGCCCCGGCCGCGGCCAGCACCAGCACGATCGACTCCGGCCCGTACGCGACCGAGGCCATGGCATCCAACGACAGCGCCGCCAGACCGCCCAGCGCACTCAGCCGGTGCCGCTCGTCGCCCGCACCGGCGTCCGGCGGCTCGGGTTCGGCCGTGACAGCCGGGGTGGTGATGGCGCTGGACATCGGACGGAACCTCCGCGATCGGTAGTTCCTCCGATCCTGCGGGCCGCACCCCTGCCCTTCCCCCGACCCCTACGCGTTCCTGACGCCACCCCAGGAACCATTGACGGGCCCTTGACGCACCGCGGGAGAGCTCATGGCGGGGGGCGGTGGCGGGGATGGGTGGGCCGCTGTCCCGGCGGGCGCCGGTTGGGAAGACGACCAGCTCTTGCGAAGAACCCCCGGCGCGCCCTACGCACACCCGGGACACCACCACAATCACGCTGAACGGCCCCACCCACCCCCGCACCCACTCTGCTGCCTGATGCCCGTAATTGCAAGCAATGCGCAATAAGTGCGCCCGGCGGCGCCGCGCCCCTCACGCGACGGGAAAACAACAACAGCCCCCGATCCGCGTCTCCGCAGATCGGGGGCTGCTCTCCATCCTGTGGCTGGTGCAGGGTTCGAACCTGCGTAGCTTGCGCGGCAGATTTACAGGCCGCTGACCAGGGATGCTCTGACCTGGCAACTATTGCTCCCGGCCCGGATCTGGTCCGCCACCGGTCCGGATCATGGTCCCGACGACCCCCTTCCACCCCCGCCTACGCAGGAATCTGAAGGGC
>NZ_JBHWIJ010000315.1:0-992 GCF_042732255.1 Kitasatospora sp. NPDC059803
GCGCGGCGGCGCGCGCCCGCCCCGGGGGGGGCGCCCCGCCCGCGGGCGCGGTCCCTCCCGCACCCCCGCCGCGCCGCCGCCCGCCCCCGCCCCACATCCCCCCCCCGGGGGCCGGTCCGTTGGCGCACCCGGGTGGGTGCGCCCTACGGGGAAACGTTCAGGCGCTCAGCGGGTAGCGCGCGTCCAGGTCCCGGAAGACCGCGCCGTTGAGCACGAAGGCCCGCTTGCACTCCTCGACCACCCGGCGCCGCTCCACCTCGTCCATCGCCAGCCCGGCCGCGTCCAGTCGGGCCCGGTAGTCGCGCTTGAAGGCGGCCGGGTTGTCGACCTCCTCGAAGACGTAGAACCGCACGCCGTCGCCCTTGCGCTCGAAGCCCCAGGTCTTCTCGGCGATGCCGCGGATGATCTGACCGCCGGACAGGTCGCCCAGGTAGCGGGTGTAGTGGTGCGCGATGTACCCGGCCGGCCACGTCTCGGCCAGTTCCTCCACCCGCGCGACGTACGCGGCGGTGGCGGGCAGCGGCGCCAGGCCGTCCTGCCAGTCCGGCCCGCGCAGGTGCGCCAGGTCGCGCTCGATGGCGGCGGTGCGCAGCAGCGCCCGGTCGATGAAGGGCCCGGCGAGCGGGTGCTCCGCCAGGTGTCCGGCGCGGCTCTCCAGGGCCCGGTAGACGTACCAGAGCTGGCCGGTGAGGTCGGCGTAGGCCTCGATGCCGAGCCGTCCGCCCAGCAGGTGGCTCATGAACGAGGACTGTTCCGCGGCCTCGTGCTCCTCGCTGCTGGCGGTGCGGAGCGCGGTGGAGAACGGGACGGGCTCGGGCGTGGGCATGCGGCCTCCAGGATCGGATTCGGCCCCGATTGTTTTGGTTAGCCTAACCTAACAAGCCGTCGTGGCGCCAAGGGGTCGGGAAAAAGGGCGCGCCCCGCCCCCGACACCGCGCAAGGCCGGGGCCCCGGGCGAAAAACCGGCACCCGCCCCGCCGCGGCCCCCCCCC
>NZ_JBHWIJ010000315.1:1002-9627 GCF_042732255.1 Kitasatospora sp. NPDC059803
ACCTCGAACTGCTCAGAACGATCTGATCGAACGAGATCGGAACGACGGCTCAGTGACCGCCCTGCTCCGCCAGACGCTTGATCGAAGCGGTGACCTCGGCCTCGGCCTCGGCGCGGCCGACCCAGTTGGCGCCCTCGACGGACTTGCCGGGCTCCAGGTCCTTGTAGACCTCGAAGAAGTGCTGGATCTCCAGACGGTCGAACTCCGACACGTGGTGGATGTCCCGCAGGTGCTCCCAGCGCGGGTCGGTGGCCGGAACGCACAGCAGCTTGTCGTCGCCGCCGGCCTCGTCGGTCATCTGGAACATGCCGATGGCGCGGCACTTGATGAGGCAACCCGGGAAGGTCGGCTCGTCCAGGATCACCAGCGCGTCCAGCGGGTCGCCGTCCTCGCCGAGCGTGCCCTCCACGTAGCCGTAGTCGGCCGGGTAGCGGGTCGAGGTGAAGAGCATCCGGTCGAGCCGCAGCCGGCCGCTCTCGTGGTCGACCTCGTACTTGTTACGAGAGCCCTTCGGGATTTCGATAAGGACGTCGAATTCCAACGGTTCCTCCAAGGTAGGGACTGACAGAATCCAAGTGTCTCCTACGGGAGTGAGTGCTCGGGAAAGGGGCCGGTCGGTGGGAACAGGGGTCGGGGCGGCGCGCCGCCGCAGGGGGACGGCCGCCGGACTGTTCGGAGCGGCCCTGCTGGTCGCCGGAACGGTCCTGACCTCGGGCGGAGCGTACGCGCAGCCCTCCCCGGGCCCCGGCGGCCACAGCACCGAGCACGGCGAGGGCGACGGCCGGGGCGACGGCCGGGACGGCCGGGACGGCCGCGACGGTGGGAAGGGCGGCCGGGGGAGGGGCGACGGCAAGCCCGGGTCGGGCGACACCCCGGCCACCCGCCCGGGCGAACAGCCCACCGCCCCCGGCACCGCCGCCGGCTCCACGCCCAGCGGCACCGGCTCCACGGGCCCCACCGGCTCCACCCCCGCCCCGGGTGGCGGCGCCCGCCCGGCCCCCGCCCCCGGCGCCGTCCTGGCCACCGTCGAGGCCGGCGGCTCCGCCGCCGCACCCACCGCCCAGGGCCTCCAGCAGGCGCTCGCCGCCGTCGTCGCCGACAAGAGCCTCGGCACCGTCACCTTCGCCGTCGCGGACGCCGCCGGCGGTCAACTCCTGTACGGCTCCGGCGAGAACACCCCGGGCACCCCCGCCTCCACCACCAAGCTGGCCACCGCGATCGCGGTCCTGTCGCTGATCCCCGGCGACACCCGGCTGACCACCCGGGTGGTCCGGGGCGCGGACCCCGGCACGATCACCCTGGTCGGCGGCGGCGACCCGACGCTCACCGCGCTGCCCGCCGACCAGGTCCAGATCGGTGGTCAGGCGGCCGATGCCGACACCGCCCCCGCCTCGCTCGACGCCCTGGCCCGGCAGACCGCCGCCGCCCTCAAGGCCGCCGGCACCACCACCGTCAAGCTCGACTACGACCTGTCGATGTACGCGGGCAATCCGCAGCACAAGAACCACGACGCGCAGAACATCGCCCTGGTCGTCCCGCTGATGGCCGACGAGGGCAGGGTGGACCCCAAGAGCCGCGACGAGGCGCCGGCCCGGGTCGCCGACCCGGCCGGGAAGGCCGCCGAGAGCTTCGCCGCCCTGCTCAAGGCCCAGGGCGTCACCGTCGACGGCACGGCCAAGCCCGCCGCCGCCCCGGCCGCCCCCGCCGCCACCGTCCTCGGCCGGGTGGACTCGCCGACCGTCGCCCGGCTGGTCGAGCGCATGCTCACCACCTCCGACAACCAGCTCGCCGAGGCGATGGCCCGTCAGGCGGCCCTCGCCGCAGGCCAGCCGGCCAGCTTAGAGGGCGCCGCCACCGCCGTCACCCGGGAACTCGCCAAGCTCGGCGTGCCGATGACGGGCGTGTCCCTGAACGACGGCAGCGGACTGCACCCGGGCAACGCCGTCCCGCCGGCCGTCCTCGTCCAACTCCTCGCCCTGGCCGCCTCCGACCAGCACCCGGCCCTGCGCCCGGTCCTCACCGGCCTGCCCATCGCCGGCTTCACCGGCACCCTCGGCAAGCGCTACGGGAGCGGTTCGGGCGCCGCCGCCGCGGCCGGCCTGATCCGCGCCAAGACCGGCACCCTCAGCGGCGTCAACACCCTCGCCGGCACCGTCGTCGACGCCGACGGCCGCCTTCTGGCCTTCGCCGTCATGACCCGCACCACGGCCCCCGCCGACACCGCCCGCGCCGCCATGGACCGCATCGCCGCCCGTCTCGCCACCTGCGGCTGCCGCTGACCCGCCCGCGCCCGCGCCCAGGCCCCGCCGAGGGCGGGGTGAGGGTGTTCGTCGCGGGTGGCTGCCGCTGGTGGGTGGGAGCACGTACGGTGAGGGCATGACGAGCGCGAGTGGCGGTGCTGGCATGGTCGACTGGAATCTCGCGGTCGCAACCGCGACCAGGTTGGTGCGGCCGGGGCCGGAGGTGAGTCGGGCGGAGGCGGCGGCCGTGGTCGCCGAACTGCGCCGGCACGCGCTGGAGGCCGAGGAGCACGTCCGGGCGTTCACGGGGATGCGGTCGAGCAGCCTGACGGCGGCCACCGCGACGCCGGTGCTGGTGGTGGACCGCCCGGGCTGGGTGCGGGCGAACGTGGCCGGCTTCCGCACGGTGGTCCAGCCGCTGGTGGAGAAGCTCCAGGCGCGCCGGGCGAGCAGCCCGACGGCGGGGGTGTTCGGCGCGGTGGGGGAGAAGGCCACCGGCATCGAGGTGGGCGCGCTGCTGGCGTTCCTGGCCGGGAAGGTGCTCGGCCAGTACGAGACCTTCGCCCCGGCGGAGCCTTCGCTGGAGGCCCCGGACAGCCCGGCGGCGCTGTTCGACAAGCCGCGGCTGGGGCCGGAGGGCCCGGGGCCGGGCCGGCTGCTGCTGGTGGCGCCGAACATCGTGCACGTCGAGCGGGAGCTGGACGTCGACCCGTCCGACTTCCGGCTCTGGGTCTGCCTGCACGAGGAGACGCACCGGACGCAGTTCACCGCGGTGCCGTGGCTGCGCGACCACATCCAGTCCGAGGTGCAGTCCTTCCTGGCGGAGACGGATGTGGATCCGGGCGCCCTGCTGGACCGGCTGCGGGACGCGGCGGGTTCGCTCGGCGGCGGGCTGCCGGGTGTCGGGGGCCGGGAGGGCGTGCCGTCGGCGGGGCTGATGGAGGTCGTCCAGTCGCCGGCGCAGCGCGAGATCCTGGGCCGGCTGACGGCGGTGATGTCGCTGCTGGAGGGCCACGCGGACGTGGTGATGGACGGGGTCGGCCCGGCGGTGGTGCCGACGGTGGCGGAGATCCGGGAGAAGTTCCAGCAGCGCCGGGACCGTGGGGCGAACCGGCTCGACCTGCTGTTGCGCCGGCTGCTCGGCATGGACGCGAAGCTGCGCCAGTACCAGGACGGCGCGGTGTTCGTGCGCGGGGTGGTGGAGCAGGTCGGCATGGAGGGCTTCAACCGGGTCTGGACCTCCCCGAACACGCTGCCGACCAAGGAGGAGATCCACGATCCGGCCTCCTGGGTCGCCCGCGTCGCCCGCTGAGGCGGGCGCGGACGGGGCTCGGACCCCAAGCGCCGCGCGGTGGTCGGTGGTGGTCAAACCCGCTCGTACGAGTGGTCCAATCGGGCAGCCGGAGGGTGAAGATACGTTTCTCCATTCACCCGAACGTGGGACGGTGGTCGTACCGGTGGCGCGGGTGGCGTAGCGGGGTGCTCCTTTCTGCCACCATCTGTGAGCGCCCGGTAACAGGGCGCTCATGAAGCTGCGCGGCCCAGCCGCGCGAGCCGCCGTCCTGTCCCCTCCGTCGAGGAGTCGTCCGCCGTGGGTCCACACCCCGCAGTCGCAGCGATACGCCTGGCCGTCCGCCGCACGCTCACCGACCTCGCCGCCGAGGCCGGTACCACCTTCACCGCGCCCGTGCGCGAGCCCCGCGAGCGCCCGGCCGGGGCGCCCCTGGTGGGCGCCGCCGTCGGCACCACCCTGATCGGCAACGCCGCCCGGCACCCGTCCGGACTGCCCCGGACCCCGGCCGCCCCCGGCTCGCCGCTGGTGCTGGTCGCCGTCAGCGGCGGCGCCGACTCGATGGCGCTGGCCATCGCCGCCGCCTTCGAAGCCCCCAAGATCGGCCTGCGGGTCGGCGCCGTCACCGTGGACCACGGCCTGCAGCCCGGCTCCGCCGACCGGGCCGCCCAGGTGGCCGAACGGCTGCGCTCGCTCGGCCTGGACCCGGTCGAGGCGATCCCGGTGCGCGTCGGCCGGTCCGGCGGCCCGGAGGCCGCCGCCCGGGACGCCCGCTACGCGGCCCTGGACGCGGCCGCCGAACGGCTCGGCGCGGTCGCGGTGCTGCTCGGCCACACCCGGGACGACCAGGCCGAGACGGTGTTGCTGGGCCTGGCGCGCGGTTCGGGCTCCCGCTCGCTGGCCGGGATGCCGGCGCAGAAGGGCCGCTACCGCCGCCCGCTGCTGGAGCTGGACCGGGCGGCCACCCGGCAGGCCTGCTCCGCCCAGGCGATCCCGGTCTGGGACGACCCGCACAACTGTGATCCCGCCTACACCCGCTCCCGGGTCCGGCACGAGGTGCTGCCGGTGCTGGAGAAGCACCTGGGCGGCGGGGTGGTCGAGGCGCTGGCCCGCACCGCCCGGCTGTTCCGCGACGACGCGGACGCCCTCGACCAGTGGGCCTCCCTGGCCGAACGCGACCTCCGGACGGGTGAGGGCGCCCTGGACGCCGTGAAACTCGCCGAACTCCCGCCCGCGGTCCGCCGCCGGGTGCTGCGCCGGGCCGCGCTGCGGGCGGGCTGCCCGGCCGGGGACCTGTTCGCGCGGCACCTGGAGACGATCGACCTGCTGGTCACCGGATGGCGCGGCCAGGGGCCGCTGCACCTACCCGGGGGCGTCGAGGCCACCCGCAGGTGTGGCACGCTGGTCTTTCGGCGGCAGGGCGACTGACGGGCGGGCATGTCCCGGGGTAGTCGGCCGCCGGCCACACAGACCCCGAACGTTTGAGGACGTATCCCCGGTGGACCAGAACGACATGGGCGCTGACCTCGCGAAGGTGCTCATCAGCAAGGACGAGATCGACGCCAAGCTCCTGGAGCTGGCCGAGCGCATCGACCGGGACTACGCAGGCAAGGACCTGCTGATCGTCGGCGTCCTCAAGGGGGCTGTGATGGTCATGGCCGACCTGGCCCGGGCCCTGCACTCGCAGGTCACCATGGACTGGATGGCGGTGTCCTCCTACGGCATGGGCACCAAGTCCTCCGGCGTGGTCCGCATCCTGAAGGACCTGGACACCGACATCGCCGGCCGGGACGTCCTGATCGTCGAGGACATCATCGACTCCGGTCTGACCCTGTCCTGGCTGCTGGGCAACCTGAGCTCGCGCGGCCCGGCCTCGCTGGAGGTCTGCGCCCTGCTGCGCAAGCCGGACGCGGCCAAGGTCGAGATCGACGTGAAGTACGTCGGTTTCGACATTCCGAACGAGTTCGTGGTCGGCTACGGCCTGGACTACGCGGAGAAGCTGCGTAACCTGCCCTTCATCGGGACGCTCGCCCCGCACGTCTACGGGGGCTGAGGACTCCGTTCGGGCTACGGATGGGAACAGGAGCCGGTTCCCGCCCGTTGGACCGGGGGGACCAAGAACGACGGCCGTGTCGCTGCGCTCCCGCCATGCGCGGGTGTGACTGCGGTACGGTCCATTAAAACCGCTCTTCACATGAGCACCGACCAGGATGCGCCGGCGGCACCCAGCCCGCGGCGCCGCTGAGTGGCAGGAGGGACGGGGCGGCAACGCCCCGCATGGATGGACGTCAAGCGATACTTCCGTGCGCCGATCATGTGGATCGTGCTGGCCGTCCTCGCCGTCATCGTCTTGATGCAGGTCGTTTCGGATTCGAACGGCTACAAGACGGTGGACACCGGTCAGGTCGTCGCGGCGATCGACGCGAAGCAGGTCAAGTCGGCGCAGATCACCACTGGTGACTCGAACACCATCAAGATCCAGCTGAAGGACGGCGCCACGCTGTCCAACGCCGGTACCGGCAAGACGCCGTCCGGCAGCAAGTTCCAGGCCTCGTACATCGGCGACCAGGGTGTTGCGATCGCCGACAAGCTCCAGGCCCAGATCAACGACAACGACCAGAGCACGCTCGCCGAGGGCTACACCATCAGCCCCGAGAAGCAGAGCACCTTCGTCAGCCTGCTGCTGTCGATGCTCCCGATCGTCATCATCGTCCTGGTCTTCCTGTTCCTGATGAATCAGATGCAGGGCGGCGGCTCCCGGGTCATGCAGTTCGGCAAGTCCAAGGCCAAGCTGCTCACCAAGGACACCCCGAAGACGACCTTCGCGGACGTCGCGGGCGCCGACGAGGCGGTCGAGGAGCTCCACGAGATCAAGGAGTTCCTCCAGGAGCCGGCCAAGTTCCAGGCCGTCGGCGCCAAGATCCCCAAGGGTGTGCTGCTCTACGGCCCGCCCGGTACCGGCAAGACCCTGCTGGCGCGTGCCGTCGCGGGCGAGGCCGGGGTGCCGTTCTACTCGATCTCCGGCTCGGACTTCGTCGAGATGTTCGTGGGTGTCGGCGCCAGCCGCGTCCGCGACCTCTTCGAGCAGGCCAAGGCGAACGCCCCGGCGATCGTCTTCGTCGACGAGATCGACGCCGTCGGCCGGCACCGCGGTGCGGGTCTGGGCGGCGGTCACGACGAGCGCGAGCAGACCCTCAACCAGCTGCTGGTCGAGATGGACGGCTTCGACGTCAAGGGTGGCGTGATCCTGATCGCGGCCACCAACCGCCCCGACATCCTGGACCCGGCGCTGCTGCGCCCGGGCCGCTTCGACCGTCAGATCTCGGTCGAGCGCCCCGACCTCCAGGGCCGGCTGGACATCCTCAAGGTGCACCAGAAGGGCAAGCCGATCGCGCCCGACGTCGACCTCTCGGCCGTCGCCAAGCGCACCCCCGGCTTCACCGGCGCGGACCTGTCGAACGTCCTCAACGAGGCCGCTCTGCTGACGGCCCGTTCGGACAAGAAGCTGATCGACAACGGCATCCTGGACGAGGCGATCGACCGCGTCGTGGCCGGTCCGCAGAAGCGCACTCGGATCATGTCCGAGCGGGAGAAGAAGATCACCGCGTACCACGAGGGCGGCCACGCCCTGGTGGCGGCGGCGTGCCCCAACAGCGACCCGGTGCACAAGATCACGATCCTCTCGCGCGGCCGGGCCCTCGGCTACACGATGGTGCTGCCGGACGAGGACAAGTACTCCACCACCCGCAACGAGATGCTCGACCAGCTGGCCTACATGCTGGGCGGGCGCGCGGCGGAGGAGCTGGTCTTCCACGACCCGACCACCGGTGCGTCGAACGACATCGAGAAGGCCACCGCCACCGCCCGGGCCATGGTGACCCAGTACGGCATGACCGAGCGGCTCGGCGCCATCAAGTTCGGCTCGGACAACGCGGAGCCGTTCCTGGGCCGTGAGATGGGCCACCAGCGCGACTACTCGGAAGAGGTCGCCGGGCTGGTGGACGAAGAGGTCAAGAAGCTCATCGAGAACGCGCACAACGAGGCCTGGGAGATCCTGGTCGAGAACCGCGACGTGCTCGACAACCTGGTTCTGGAGCTCCTGGAGAAGGAGACCCTGAACAAGGAGCAGATCGCGGAGATCTTCGCCACGATCGTCCGGCGCCCGGCCCGGCCGGCCTGGACGGGCTCGTCCCGTCGCACGCCGTCCACCCGGCCTCCGGTGCAGTCCCCGAAGGAGCTGGCGCTCACCAACGGCGCCGCCGCGATCGACACCGCCCCGGTGGACATCGTGAAGCTCCCGCCGCTGCCGAGCGCGGAGCCGCCCGCCGAGGGCTGATCCCGCGCACCGTACGGAATGGATGCCGCGTCACCGGGGTTTGTACCCTGGAGACGCGGCATCCGTGCTGTTCAGCAAAGTCGTCCCAAGTAAGCGAGGCCCGCATGATCGACCCGGTGACGCTCGACGGTCCACCCACCGTCGGGACCTTCGACCAGAAGCGGGCCGAGAACGCCATCCGCGAGCTGTTGCTCGCCGTGGGTGAGGACCCGGACCGCGAGGGGCTGCTGGAGACCCCGGCCCGGGTCGCGCGCGCCTACAAGGAGATATTCGCGGGCCTCTGGCAGGAGCCCGAGGACGTCCTCACCACCACCTTCGACCTCGGGCACGACGAGATGGTGCTCGTGAAGGACATCGAGCTGACGTCCGTCTGCGAGCACCACCTGGTGCCGTTCCGCGGCGTGGCGCACGTCGGGTACATCCCGTCCGCCAGCGGCAAGATCACCGGCCTGTCCAAGCTGGCCCGGCTGGTCGACGTCTACGCCCGCCGCCCCCAGGTGCAGGAGCGGCTGACCAGCCAGGTGGCCGACGCGTTGATGCGGATCCTGGAGCCGCGCGGGGCGATCGTCGTGGTCGAGTGCGAGCACATGTGCATGTCGATGCGCGGCATCCGCAAGCCCGGCGCCAAGACCATCACCTCGTGCGTCCGCGGCCAGCTGCGCGACCCGGCGACCCGGGCCGAGGCGATGAGCCTCATCATCGGCCGATAGCGCAACGGCCGGCCCGGGCCGCGGCGCCGCCCGGCCGCGCCCGGCCGC
>NZ_JBHWIJ010000316.1:0-9563 GCF_042732255.1 Kitasatospora sp. NPDC059803
GGTGCTGTTCACCGCCTCCGGCGGCGCCGCGGAGACCGACCCCGAGCCCGGCTGGATCGCCGTCGGCCGGATCAGCCACGACGGCAAGCGGCTCGGCTGGGAGTCTTCCAACGGCCGTCCGTTCACCTCCGTCACCAGCGCCGTGCACGCGGGCGGGATCACCGTGCGCGCCACCGCCGAGCCCGACCTGCCCGGCACCCTCGTCCAGGTCGCCCGCGACCTGCCCGAAGGCGTGGTCGTCGACGACGTCGCCACCATCGCCTCCTACGCCGAGACCCCGGTCATCACCGCCCGCCCGGTGTTCCGCTTCGCCGGCGAGCGCCGCATCCCGTCCGCCGTCTTCCTGCCCACCGGCTACGACCGCGAGCGGGACGGCCTGCTGCCCGTCCTGATGGACCCGTACGGCGGCCCGCACGGCCAGCGCGTCGTCCAGGCGCACAACCCGCACCTCAACTCGCAGTGGTTCGCCGACCAGGGCTTCGCCGTGGTCGTCGCCGACGGGCGCGGCACCCCCGGGCGCAACCCGGCCTGGGAGAAGTCCATCGCCTTCGACTTCGCCGGGGCCACCCTCGACGACCAGGCCGACGCGTTGCAGGCACTCGCCGAGGAGTTCCCGCTGGACCTCGGCCGGGTCGCCATCCGCGGCTGGTCGTACGGCGGCTACCTCTCCGCGCTCGCCGTGCTGCGCCGCCCCGACGTCTTCCACGCGGCCGTCGCCGGCGCCCCGGTGACCGACTGGGAGCTGTACGACACCCACTACACCGAGCGCTACCTCGGCCACCCGGCCGAGCGGCCCGAGGTGTACGCGGCCAACTCGCTGACCGGCTACGCCGCCGGGCTGGAGCGGCCGCTGATGATCATCCACGGCCTGGCGGACGACAACGTGGTCGCCGCGCACACCCTGCGGCTGTCCTCCGCGCTGCTCGCGGCCGGCCGCCCGCACACCGTGCTGCCGCTGTCCGGCGTCACGCACATGACGCCGCAGGAGGAGGTCGCGGAGAACCTGCTGCTGCTCCAGGTCGACTTCGTGAAGCGCGCGCTGGGCCTCTGACAATTGGCCTGACCTGCGGTTGTGCGGCCGGTACCCCTGACCCGGGTACCGGCCGCAGCCATGACATCCGTCATACCGAAGGCACGACGGCGGACACTGCCGCCGTACCCCGCCCGCACGGGACTCTGAGGTGGTGCGAACGACACCGATCGCGACACCGATCGCGACCACGGGCGCGACACCACCAGGAGAGAAGAGCAGGGCGATGAGCACCGAAGTGGCCGCCTTCCGCGGCGTCGGCAAGAGCTACGGGCGGGTGCGCGCCGTGGACGACCTCAACCTCGTGCTGCGCCCGGGCGAGACCGTCGCCCTGCTCGGCCCGAACGGCGCCGGCAAGTCCAGCAGCCTGGACCTGCTGCTCGGCCTGCGCCAGCCCGACCAGGGCAGCGTCACGCTGTTCGGCGGCACCCCGCGGGAGGCGATCGTGGCCGGCCGGGTCGGCGCGATGCTGCAGAGCGGCGGGCTGATGGCCGACGCCAAGGTCCGCGAGCTGGTCGAGCTCGCCCGCGCCGTGCACCCGCGCGGCCGGCCGGTCAAGGAGGTGCTGGCCGACGCCGGGATCACCGAACTGGCCGAGCGCCGGGCCGACAAGCTGTCCGGCGGCCAGGAGCAGCGGGTCCGCTTCGCACTCGCGATCGCGGGCGACAGCGACCTGATCGTGCTGGACGAGCCCACCACCGGCATGGACGTCACCGTCCGGCAGGCGTTCTGGGCGAGCATGCGGGCACAGGCCGACGCCGGGCGCACGGTGCTGTTCGCCACCCACTACCTGGAGGAGGCGGACTCGATCGCCGACCGCGTCCTCGTCCTGCACCGGGGCCGGCTGATCGCCGACGGCAGCTCCGCCGAGATCAAGGCGCGCGCCGGAGCCCGCCGAGTCGCCTTCGAACTCCACGACGTGGACGGGGAGTTCGACGAAAACGTGCTACGCCTGCTGCCGGGCGTGCAGTCCCTGGACGTCACCGCCCGGGTGCCGGGCGTGCGGACCGTCCGGATCCGCACCGCGGACGCCGACGCCAGCGTCGCCGGGCTCTACCGGGCGGGCCTGTACCCGCGCGGGCTGGAAGTCACCGGCCTCGGCCTGGAACAGGCCTTCCTGACGATCACCGGCGCGCAGGACCGGCACGAGGACGCGAAGGAGACCGTGCGATGACCACCCTGATCCGGCTGGAGATCCTGCGGACCTTCCGCAACCGGCGCTACCTGGTCTTCACCATCGCCTTCCCGGCGCTGATGTACTTCTTCTTCACCCACGCCTACGGCTCCTCCCCACTGGCCGGCGGGCTGTCGGTGAAGACCTACTTCATGGTCTCGATGGCCACCTTCGGCGCGGTCGGCGCGGTGCTCACCGGCAGCGCGCAGCGGATCTCGCTGGAGCGCAAGAGCGGCTGGGTGCGCCAACTGCGGCTCACCGCGCTGCCCGGCCGGGCGTACACCCTCGGCAAGATCGCCGCGAGCTCGGTGACCACGCTGCCGGCGATCCTGGTGGTCTTCGCGCTCGGCGCGGTCCAGGGCGTGTCGCTCGGCGCGGCGCAGTGGGCCGGTCTGGCGGCGGCGCTGTGGCTGGGCAGCTTCGTGTTCGCGGCACTCGGGGTGGCGCTCGGGTACGCGGCGGCGCCGGACTCGGTGCAGACCATCGTGATGATCACCTACATGGTGATGGCGCTGTTCGGCGGGACGTGGTTCCCGGTGAGCGGCTCGCTGGAGAAGTTCGCCCGGTTCAATCCGGTGTACCTGTACAACCAACTGGCCGCGTTCACCCGGCCCGGGCACTCCCTGGACACCGGCGCGGTCGCCGGACTGGCCGCCTTCCTCGTGGTGTTCGTCGTCGCCGCGGCGGCGCTGTACCGCCGCGACACCCGCCAGGCATGATGACCGACATGACCGAGCCGCGCCAGACCCGCCGATCCGACGAGCAGCCGGAGGCGGGTCCGGCGCGCACGTCGTTCATGACCGTCCCGGGCTCGCCGATCGAGAACAGGCGGCAACTGCTGGTCAAGGTCAGCTGGATGCTGCTGTGGACGATCTACCTGGCCTACCCGGTGGGCAACCTCCTGCACGGCGGGCACGGGACGGCCGCCCGGGTGTTCGGCTGGCTCTGCCTGGCGGTCTTCGTCGGCGGCTACGTCCTGCTGGTGATCTTCCGCTCGATGGTCGGGATGCGGCCCCGGGCCTGTCGGCTGATCGTCGCGACGATGGTCGTGCTCGCGATCGTCTCGGCCTTCGTTCTCGGTGAGTCCTTCCTGACCCTCTTCACCTACGCCTCGGTGTGCGTCGCCGTGGTCCTGCCGGTGCGCTACGCGCTGCCCGGCGTCGCCGCCATGGCCGTGCTCACCGCCACCGTCGGCGTGCTGAGCCACGCCGGCGGCGACACCATCCCCACCCTGGCCCTCACCTCCTTCCTCGCCGGCGCCGCGATGACCGGCATGCAGCGGCTGGTCGCCACCATGAAGGAGCTGCGCGAGGCCCGCGCCGCCGTCGCCCACCTGGCCGCGTCCGAGGAACGGCTGCGCCTCTCCCGCGACCTGCACGACCTGCTCGGGCACTCGCTGTCGCTGATCACGCTGAAGAGCGAACTGGCCGGGCGGTTCATGGACGCCGGCAAGGACGAGGCGGCGCGGGCGCAGGTCGCCGACATCGAGCAGGTCGCCCGGCAGTCGCTGATCGACGTCCGGGAGGCGGTGACCGGCTTCCGCCGCCCCACCCTGCCGGTCGAACTCGCCGCCGCCCGCACCGCGCTGGCCGCCGCACAGGTCCGGCTGGAGGCCGCGCCGGAACTGGCCGACACCTGGCCGGGGCTCGCCGACGAGGAGGCGGGCGCGCTGGCTTGGGCCCTGCGCGAGGCCGTCACCAACATCGTCCGGCACGGCGAGGGCGCCACCGTCTGCACCGTCACGGCCGACGAGAGCTGGGAGGGCGGCGGCGAGCGCTACGCCGTCCTGGAGATCGCCGACAACGGGCGCGGACCGGGCAAGTCCCAGCCGGGCAACGGGATTTCGGGCCTGGAGGAGCGGTTGGCCCTGGTCGGCGGGCGGCTGGAGGCCGGGCCGGGCGAGCGGGGCCGGGGCTTCCGGCTCCGGGCCCTCGTCCCGCTGCGGACGGTCACCGCGCCGGCCGGCACGGAACCCGGCCGGTCGGGTTGACCGTCCTCCCCGGCATGGCTACCGCACTCATCCTCGGCTTCGACCCGCACACCGTCCCCGGCATGGACGGCGACGGCCTGCGGGCCGTTCTCGACGCCGAACTCGCCCGCTTCGCCGACCACGGCATCGACGCGGCGATGGCCCTGGTCGCTCCCGACGAGACGGCCGGGCCCGCGATCACCGCCGCCCTCGCCGGCCGGGACTGGGACGTCGTCGTCATCGGCGGCGGCATCCGCAAGCCCGAACCCGCCCTGCCCTTCTTCGAGCTCGTCGTCAACCTCGTCCGCCGCCACGCCCCGCAGGCCGCCATCGCCTTCAACACCAGTGGCTCCGACAGTGTCGAGGCCGCCCAGCGCTGGCTCTGACCCGCATCCGGAGTGGGAAGTCGGCCGGGCCGACTTCCTACTCCGAGGGCCGGCCGTCGGTGAGGGAGCGGCTGAACCGGAGGCCGGGGCGGTCGTCGAGGGTGAGTTCGGCGACGACCGTGAAGCCGTTGCGGGTGAGGACGGCTCGGGAGGCGAGGTTGTCGAGGGTGGTGACGGCGGTCAGCGACGTGAGGGCGTAGTCCGAGGAGGCCAGCCGGCAGAGGTGGGCGACGGCGGTGGTGGCGACGCCCCGGCCGACCGCGTGTTCGCCGACGCGGTAGCCGAGTTCGGCGGTGCCGTCGGCGATGTCGACGAGGTTGACGCGGCCGAGGACGGCGCCGGCCGCGTCGAGGACGACGTGGAACCGGCAGACACCGGAGTCCTGTTCGGCGAGCAGGGCGGCGTGGCGGGCCGGGAACTCGGCGAAGTAGGCGTCGCCGCGGTCCGGAACGGTCCGCGCGAACCAGGCGCGGTTGGCGCGCTCGAAGGCCAGCAGGGCGTCGGCGTGGTCCGGGCGGAGGCGCTCCAGGTTCAGCATGCGGCCAGTCTGGCCCGCAGGGCTTCGGCGAGCCAGGCGAATACCGCCCGCAGCCTCTCCGGCGCCCCTCTAAGGTCGTGGGCATGAGCGACATTCAGAACGGGGCCCTGATCCGCGTGCTGCTCGCCGAGGACCAGGGGATGGTCCGGGAGGCGCTGGCGGCGCTGCTCGGGCTGGAGGGGGACATCGACGTCGTCGCGCAGGTGGGGCGCGGGGACGAGGTGGTGGCGGCGGTGCTGGCGCACGAGGTGCAGGTGGCTGTGCTGGACATCGAGATGCCGGGGATGACGGGCATCGAGGCGGCCGCCGAGCTGCGCCGGAACGCGCCGGGGACGAGGGTGGTGATCGCGACGACCTTCGGTCGGCCGGGGTACCTGCGGCGGGCGATGGAGTCGGGGGCGGACGCGTTCCTGGTGAAGGACGCGCCGGCCTCGGAGCTGGCGGAGGCGATCCGCCGGGTGCTGCGCGGGGAGCGGGTGATCGATCCGGTGCTGGCGGCGGCCGCGCTGGCTGAGGGGGCGAACCCGCTGACGGCGCGCGAGCGGGACGTGCTGGGCGCGGCGGCGGACGGGGCGGTGAACGCGGACATCGCGCGGCGGCTGCACCTGTCGGAGGGGACGGTCCGCAACTACCTGTCGATGGCGATCCAGAAGACCGAGGCCCGCAACCGCACCGAGGCGGTGCGGATCGCCCGGGAGAAGGGCTGGCTCTGAGCGCGCCCCCGGCCGGCTCCGAGCGCACTCCCGACTGGCTCCGAGCGCGTTCCCGGGCGGTCGTCAGTTGAGCCGGTGCCGGGCGGCCCGGGCCTCCTGGCGGACCTTGGCGGCGGTGTCGGGGTCGAAGGTGTCGAGGATCTGCGCGAAGGCGTCCATCTCGGCCGAGCCGCCGAGGAAGTCGCCGGTGCGGACGAGGAGTTCGGCGCGTTCGAGGCGGAGCTGGGCGGGATGGCGGGGCAGCAGGAGGGCGAGTTCGGTGGCCCAGAGCTGGGTGCGGGCGTGTTCGGGGCGGTCGGCGGCCCAGGCGCGGATGTTGCCGAGCACGCGCAGCACGAGGTCGAGCGGCTGGGCGGGGGTGAGCAGGTCGGGGCTGAACTCCTGCCCGGCGCCGCGGACCAGGCGCTCGGCGTCGTCCGGGTCGAGCAGCCGCCCGCCGTGGAAGGGGTCGGCGAGCACGTACTCGTCGCCGCCGCCCGGCCCTCCGACGGCGACGATGACGTGGCCGGGCAGCGCGATGCCGTGGACGGCGAGCCCGGCCCGCCGCCCGACCGCCATCCACACCAGGGACAGCATGATCGGCAGTCCGCGCCGCCGCCGCAGCACGTCGGGCAGCAGCGAGGATTCGAGCCGCCGGTAGTCGGACTGCCGCCCGTGGAAGCGTTCCCGCCCGCCGAGGACGGCGGCGAGCAGGGCGGCGGTCTCCTCCGGGCCGGCGGGGGCGCGTTCGGCGACGGCGAGCCGGACGGCGCTCGCGTGCCGGTCGAGCGCGGCCTCGCAGGCGGCGAGCAGGGCGTCCACGCTGGGCGGTTCCCCGGGGTCGTCCGGGTCGAGGACCGGGCCGTGTTCGGCGGCGGCGAGCAGGCAGAGCAGCACCGGGTCGGGATGCTCGGCGCGGGCGGCGGTCCGGAAGCGGTCTCTGCTCTGCTCGGTCACGGTGACGGCGACGGCTTTCGTACGGCGGGCGGGCAAAGGCGGGCGAGGAGCGGCGGGCGGGCAGGGCGGCGGTGCGGTCGGGCGGTGCTACCCCTGGGGGAGAAGGGCGTAGTGGTAAGTGTGACTGGTCGTGAAGCCGAGTCCGTCATAGAGCGCGATCGCCCCGGTGTTGTCCGCCTCGACCTGGAGGTACCCGCCGGTCGCCCCCTCCTCGGCGGCCCGGGCGGCGAGCACCGCCATGACGGTCGTGGCCAGCCCGGCCCGCCGGGCGTACAGCGCGACCTCGATCGCGCCGAAGCAGGCCCAGGGCCCGTCGATGACGCAGCGTCCGATCGCCAGCGGCGGCTGTCCGGGGGCGCCCGGCACGGTGGCGAACCAGACCGACGGCCCGCCGTGCAGCACCTGCCGGGCGGCCTGCTCCAGCGCCTCGTCCTCGCCGACCCGGCGGTAGAGCGAGAGCCAGGCCGGGTCGGCGGTCCGGGCGAGCCGGACCCGCTCGGGCCCGGAGCCGGCCCGGGCGAGCCCGGCCAGCGGTGCGGTGCGCACCAAAGTGGGCGCGTAGCCGGCCCCCAGCCGGTCGAGCTCGGCCCGCAGTTCGTCCGGCGAGCCCGGGGTGATCACCTCGACGTACGCGGGAAGCCCGCGCGCCGCGTACCAGCGGCGGACGGCGGCGAGCGCGTCGGGCAGCGGCAGTCCGGGGTCGCCGAGCGCCTGGACGGAGTTGGCGCGCCGGGTGAACCCGGCCGAGGCGCGCAGCGTCCACGCGCCGAGCGGCTCCTGTTCGACGGCGGGCCAGCCGCGGGCCGCGATCCGCTGGAGTTCGACGGGCGTGGCGGCGGGCAGCGGCGCGCGCCGGGCCGGGAAGAGCGGCACGACCTTGCCCGCGACCAGCAGCTTCTCGGCGAAGGAGACGGGGTCGCCGGTCCGCGGGGCGACCGTCAGTCCATGATCGTCCCACGATGTGAGCACGCCGATCGAATCCCGGAACACCGGACGGTCGTCCACGAACCCCGAGAGGCGGCGGACGGACACACGTCGTCCCACGTCAGAGCGATCTATCCGGACCTCCGGACGGTCCTGGGCCGGGCCGCCTGCCGTCATCTGGGCACCTCCTGTGCATTTGCGGTCTCCGACCCGCGATACTAGGGGCGGGCATCGACGACGCCGCGCTCACCGCGCACGCGAGCAGAACAGAACGGGCCGCCACGGCCCTTCCGAGGAGGAACGACAGCGTGACCTACGTCATCGCGCAGCCTTGTGTCGACGTGAAGGACAAGGCGTGCATCGAAGAGTGCCCGGTTGACTGCATCTACGAGGGCGAGCGATCGCTCTACATCCACCCGGATGAGTGTGTCGACTGTGGCGCTTGCGAGCCGGTCTGCCCGGTCGAGGCGATCTTCTACGAGGACGACACCCCGGAGGAGTGGAAGGACTACTACAAGGCGAACGTCGAGTTCTTCGACGATCTGGGTTCGCCCGGTGGCGCCTCGAAGCTGGGTCTGATCGAGCGCGACCACCCCTTCATCGCCGCTCTGCCGCCGCAGAACGCCGACCACTGACGATCGGTGGCATCTGAGCTGTGAACACCAACAGCACGCGCGCGCCGTTCCCGGGTCACCCGGGGGCGGCGCGCCGCGTTTCCGACCTCCTGCCGGTCTTCCCCTGGGACAAGCTGGAGCCGTACAAGGCGACCGCGCTGGCCCACCCGGGCGGTCTCTGCGACTTCTCGGTGGGCACCCCGGTGGACCCGGTCCCCGAGGTGATCCAGAAGGCGCTGGCCGCCGCCACCGACACGCCGGGCTACCCGACGGTGTGGGGCCCGGTGGAGCTGCGCGAGGCGATCGCCGGCTGGCTGCACCGCCGCTGCGGCGCCGAGATCGGCCCGCAGGCCGTGCTGCCGACCGTCGGCTCCAAGGAGCTGGTGGCCTGGCTGCCGACCCAGCTCGGCCTCGGCCCGGGCGACCAGGTCGCCTACCCGCGGCTGGCCTACCCGACGTACGAGGTGGGCGCGCGGCTGTGCGGCGCGGAGCCGGTCGAGTACGACTCGGTGGACGAGCTGGACGGTTCGCGGGTGCGCCTGCTCTGGGTGAACTCGCCGTCCAACCCGACCGGCCGGGTGCTCGGCGGGGACGAGCTGCGTCGGGCGGTCGCCTGGGCCCGGGAGCACGGGGCGCTGCTGGTCAGCGACGAGTGCTACCTGGAGCTGGGCTGGTCCGCCGAGCCGGTCTCGGTCCTGCACCCGGACGTCTGCGGCGAGGGCCACGAGGGCCTGCTGGCCGTCCACTCGCTCTCCAAGCGCTCCAACCTGGCCGGCTACCGCGCCTCCTTCGTGGCGGGTGACCCGGTGGTGGTCAGGGAGCTGCTGGAGGTCCGCAAGCACGGCGGCATGATCGTGCCGGCGCCGGTCCAGGCGGCGACGATCGCGGCGCTGTCGGACGACGCGCACGTGGCGGAGCAGCGGGAGCGGTACGCGGCCCGGCGCTCGGCGCTGCGGGCGGCGCTGGAGGCGTACGGCTTCCGGGTCGAGCACTCGCAGGCGAGCCTCTACCTGTGGGTGACGCAGGACCGCCCGTGCTGGGAGACCGTGGCCGAACTGGCCGCACTGGGCATCCTGGTGGCGCCGGGTGAATTCTCCGGGCCGGCCGGCGAGCGCTTCGTCCGGGTCGCGTTCACCGCGACCGACGAGCGGGTGGCCGCGGCCGTGGAGCGGCTGAACGCGGCCCGCTGTCCGTACGCCAAGTGGGGGGGGGGGGGGGGCGGGGCCCCCCCCCCCCCGCCGGGGGGGGGGGGGGGGGGGGGGCGCGCGGGGGGGGGCGA
>NZ_JBHWIJ010000317.1:0-9553 GCF_042732255.1 Kitasatospora sp. NPDC059803
GGGGGCGCGCGGCGGGCCCGCCGGCGCGGCCCCTTCCCCCCCCGGTTCTGCCCCCGCGGGGGGGGGGGGGGGACCGGCCCCCCCGCGCCCCCCCCCCCGCCGGGGTCAGATGTCAGGGCGTCAGGCGGTGCAGGTCGCGCGGGAAGAGCGTGGTCCGGCGGATGTTGTCGGTGCCGGTGAGCCGCGCCGTCCAGCGCTCCAGCCCGAGCGCGAACCCGCCGTGCGGCGGCATCCCGTGCGCGAAGGAGCGCAAGTAGCCCTCGTACGGCTGGACCGGCTCGCCCCGGGCCGCCAGCGCGGCCAGGTAGTCCTCGTGCCGGTGCAGCCGCTGGCCTCCGGTGACCAGTTCGAGCCCGCGGAAGAGCAGGTCGAAGCTGTTGGAGTACTCCGGGCGGCCCGGTTCCGGGTGGGTGTAGAAGGGCCGCTTGCGCATCGGGTAGCCGACCACGAACAGGAACTCGCTGCCGTGCTCGCGCAGCGCCCACTCGCTGAGCCACCGCTCGTGCACCGGGGCGAGGTCCGGCTCGTCGACGCCCAACAGCCGCATCGCCTCGGCGAAGTGGAGCTGCGGGATCTCCGCCGGGACCTCGGGCAGCTTCACCTCCAGCAGGTCGACGGCGGCGCCGGCCCGCTCGGCCACCGAGGCGACCATCCCGGCGACCACCTCGCGCAGCACGGCCATCACCTCGCGGTGGTCGGCGATGAAGCCGAGTTCCGCGTCGAGGCTGGTGTACTGCGCCAAGTGCCGCGCGGTGTCGTGCGGTTCGGCCCGGAACACCGGCCCGGTCTCGTAGACCCGCTCGAACACCCCGACCATCGCCTGCTTGAAGAACTGCGGCGACTGCGCGAGGTAGGCGGGGCGGCCGAACCAGTCCAGCGCGAAGACGTTCGCCCCGGACTCGGTGGCCGAGGAGACCACCTTCGGGGTCTGGATCTCGGTGAAGCCCAGGCCGTCGAGGGTGGCCCGGAACCCGCCCACCGAGGCCGCGGTGATCCGGTGCAGGGCGGACAGGCGCGGGTGGCGGAGGGTGACGGGGGCACCGTCGAGGATCACCGGGAGGGCGGCCTCGACGGTCGGCCGGAACAGGCTGACCGGGGGCGCCTCGGCGAGGCTGGACAGGACCTCGACGGTGGGCGAGGTCAGCTCGACGCCGGCCGGCGCCTGCGGGTTGGCGGTGACGGTGCCGCGGATCCGCAGGACGGTCTCCTCCGGCAGGTCGGGGCCCGCGCCGGTGGCGACCACCTGGGCCAGTCCGGAGCGGTCCCGGATCACCAGGAAGGTGACGGACTTGAGTGCGCGGCGGCGGTGCAGCCAGCCACTGATCTCTACGGATTCGCCGACGTGGCCGGGTAGTTCGGCGGCCAGGACACGGGTCGTCGGGTGGATCATCGCGGCCCTCCAGGGGCGTCGTGGTGATCCCTTCGGAGTGCGGGCGAGAAGGGCAACTCGCGGTGCCACCGCACTTTCGCCGCCGCCCGCACGGGCGGCGGCCTCATTGCGGCCCGTTGACGGGGGCCGGCCGGCGGGGCATTTCCTCCCCGCACTCGGGAGTGTCTTCGCTCCGGGACGCAGGGCCGCCTTCACAGCTGCCGGCGGCTCTCTCGGCCCACGGGGCCCGGAGGTACTCGTCTCCCTCGACGTGTTGCCGGAGAGGCTAGACCGGACCGCCGCCGGACCGCAACGGGCTTTCCCGCCGCCGCGCGGGCGCCACCTGGGGCGTCCGCCTCCGGGCGACCCTGAGACGGACCCCGACACCCGGCTACGCCTCACCGGCGAGTCGGCGGGGTGGCGAATCGACTGCCAGGTGGACGTTTCCGGGAGCGCGGTGGCGGAGAGTGGAAATTAAGCCCGCCGGATCGGCCGGATCGGGTGCCACGACACGGAGTTGACCCATGAGCGCCCGTCTCGCCCGTCCCCGTCACAACCGCGTCATCGCCGGCGTCTGCGCCGGGCTCGCCGAGCGCTACGGCGTGACGCCGTGGACCGTGCGACTGATCTTCCTGATCTCGATCATCCTGCCCGGGCTCCAGTGCCTGGTCTACCTGGCCCTCTGGGTGCTGCTCCCCCAGGAGCCGTAAGCCCGGGAACCGTACGCCCGGCGCCGTCGCGCCGGGGCCGGTACGACGGCGGGCCGCCCGCTCCCGGGATCACCGGGGCGGACGGCCCGTCGTCGTGCCGACGGCCAGGTCAGCCGGCCAGGCCCGGCAGCGGCAGGGTGTGGGTCAGCCCGCCGATGGGGGTCTTGTCGATGCCGGGGATGGTCGGGATGGCGCCACGCGTGGCGGCACCGGCCTCGGCGGCCGGGGCGGGCGCCGCCTGGCCGGCGGCCGGGGTGAGGGTGCCGAGCGTGCCGGTGACCTTGTCGCCGCCGGGCAGCTTGGCGGCGGTGTCGGTGACCGCGCCGGTCACCGCGGGGTTCGTGACCGCGCCGGTGGGCAGCCCGAGGCCGCCGGGCGCGGGGGCGGCGGCGGCGGTACCGGCGCCCACCGCCGCGATGGCGATGCCGAGCGCCGCGGTGCCGGCGGCCTTGAGAGCCTGCTTCATGGTTCGTCCCTTGGGTCGTCGTCGGTGGCCGACATCGGGACGGGGCGGACGGGCTACCGCCGCCACGGCCTGTCAGCATGGACGGGCACACCGTAGTGAGTGGGCCGCGCGAGGACCAAAGGGCGTTCACTCACCCGAGTGAGTAGTCGGATGAACGCCAACTCCCTTTCGGGACCTGGGCGTTCACCCGACCATTCGAACGGGCCGGGCTGCTCAGCTGTCGCCGGTGCCCGAGCTGAACAGCCACTCCGCCTTCAGTTCGGCGTACCCCGGCTTGATCACGTCGTTGATCATCGCCAGCCGCTCGTCGAACGGCAGGAACGCGGACTTCATCGCGTTCACCGTGAACCACTCCATGTCCCCCAGCGTGTAGCCGAAGGCCTCCACCAGGTGCCCGAACTCGCGGCTCATGCTGGTGCCGCTCATCAGCCGGTTGTCGGTGTTCACGGTGACCCGGAACTTCAGCCGGCTGAGCAGCCCGATCGGGTGCTCGGCGTACGAAGTGGCCGCCGCGGTCTGGAGGTTGGAGGTCGGGCACATCTCCAGCGGGATGCGCTTGTCGCGCACGTACGCGGCCAGCCGGCCGAGCTCGACGCTGCCGTCCTCGGCCACCGTGATGTCGTCGACGATCCGCACGCCGTGGCCGAGCCGGTCGGCGCCGCAGCACTGCAGGGCCTCCCAGATCGACGGCAGGCCGAAGGCCTCGCCCGCGTGGATGGTGAAGTGGTTGTTCTCGCCCTTGAGGTAGTCGAAGGCGGCCTGGTGGCGGGTGGGCGGGTGGCCCGCCTCGGCGCCGGCGATGTCGAAGCCGACGACGCCCTGGTCCCGGTGGCGGTTGGCCAGTTCGGCGATCTCGGTGGAGCGGGCGGCGTGCCGCATCGCGGTCAGCAGGGTGCCGACCCGGATCCGGTGGCCGGCCGCGCGGGCGTTGGCCTCGCCGAGGCGGAAGCCCTCGTTCACGGCCTGGACGACCTCGTCCAGGGACAGGCCGGCCTCCAGGTGCTGCTCGGGGGCGTAGCGGACCTCGGCGTACACGACGCCGTCGGCGGCCAGGTCCTCGGCGCAGTCGGCGGCGACCTTGATCAGGGCCTCGCGGGTCTGCATCACGGCGCAGGTGTGCGCGAAGGTCTCCAGGTAGCGGACCAGCGAGCCGGAGTCGGCGGCCTCGCGGAACCACTCGCCGAGCTCCTTGGCGTCGGTGGTCGGAAGGCCCTCGTAGCCGACCGCGGCGGCCAGCTCGACGACCGTCTCCGGGCGCAGCCCGCCGTCGAGGTGGTCGTGCAGCAGCACCTTCGGCGCGCGGCGGATCTGGTCGGGGGTGGGGATGCGCGGGCCGGCGCCCGCGGCGGTGACAGGGATCTGCTTCTCCATTGCGGAAATATAGCCCCTACGCGCGTAGACCCACCACTGTTAACACGGCCGGTTCGGCGAAAGTCCACCGGGAATTCCACCGTCCGGGCCATCCCCGGCACATTCGGCCCAGTTGCGGCTCAATCGTGCTGCAGCAACCGGCCCCGCCGGGACAGCACGAAGTCCCGGAACGCCGCCACCGGCGGGGTCAGCGGCCGCCCCGCCGCCCAGGCCAGTCCGATCGCCCGCCGGGTACGCGGCGCCGTCACCTCCAGCTCCACCACCCCCGGCCGCGGCACCAGCGCCGGCGGCAGCAGCGCCACCCCCAGCCCGGCCGCGACCAGCCCGCGCAGCGTCTCCGCCTCCTCCCCCTCGAAGGCCAGCCGCGGCACGAACCCGGCCTGCGCGCAGAAGCCGTCCGTGATCGCGCGCAGCCCGTACCCCTCCTCCAGCCCGACGAACGGCTCCTCGGCCACCTCCGCCAGCCGGATCCGCCGCCGGCCCGCCAGCCGGTGGTCCGCCGGGACGACCAGGTGCAGCCGCTGCTCGTCCAGCGGGCGGGCCGTGAAAGCCGGATCGTCCGGCAGCGGCGCGACCAGGCAGAGGTCCAACTCCCCCGCCCGCAACCGCTCCAGCATCGCCCCGACGTAGTCCTGCACCAGCTGGAACCGGACCTGCGGATGCCCCGCCCGGAACCCGCGCAGCAACGCCGGCACCGCGTCCGTCCCCATCGTGTGCAGAAAGCCGAACGCCACCCGCCCGGCCGCCGGATCGGCCTCCGCCCGGGCCGCCTCCGCCCCCCGCTCGACCTCCGCCAGCGCCCGCTCCACCGAGGCCAGCAGCAGCCGGCCGGCCCTGGTCAGCCGGACCGTCCGGCCCTGACGGGCCAGCAGGTCCACACCCAGCTCCTCCTCCAGCCGGGCCACCGCCCGCGACAGCGTCGGCTGCGGCACCCCGAGCAGCGCGGCCGCCCGCGTCACGTGCTCCAGCCGGGCCACCGCCGCGAACTGGGCCAGCCGGGGCGCCAGCAGCACCGCCGGCTCGTCCGGCCCCAACTCCGCCACCCGGTACCGCGGCTCCGTGCCGTCCGTCACGTCCACCCGGTCCGCCCCGGCCATCCCGCCACCACCTCGACTCATACGACAACGCATCGATCATCCACCGTTCATGCATTGGACGCATCAACCACAGCGCGCCTACCGTCGACGACATGCAGCCCGCCGATACCAGGGCATCCGTGACCACCCCGGATGCCCCCGCCCCCGACGCCTCGCACGACGACCGCCACCGCCCCGGCCAACGCGCCTTCCGCCGCGCCAACCTCGCCCTGTTCGCCGCCGGAGTCGCGACCTTCGTCCTGCTCTACTCCACCCAGGGCCTGCTGCCGATCCTCTCGGCCGACCTCGACCTCACCCCCGGCCAGGCCAGCTGGACGGCCTCCGCCGCCACCCTCGGACTCGCGCTCGCCCTGCTCCCCGCCAGCGCCCTGTCCGACCGGTACGGCCGCACCGCCGTGATGACGGCCTCCACCCTCGCCGCCGCCACCCTCGCCCTCGCCCTGCCGTTCGCGCCCGACCTCACCACCCTCGTCGTGCTGCGCGTCCTCCAGGGCGCCGCGCTCGCCGGGCTGCCCGCCACCGCCATGGCCTACCTCGCCGAGGAGGTCCACCCCAGCGCCCTGGCCTCCGCGATGGGCCTGTACGTGGCCGGCAACAGCATCGGCGGCATGGGCGGCCGACTGCTCTCCGGCTGGACCGCCGCAGCCTTCGGCTGGCGCTGGGGCCTCGCCGCCTCCGCCGCCCTCGCCCTGCTCGCCGCCCTCGCCTTCCGGCTGCTGATCCCCGCCGCCCGGCACTTCACCCCGGCCCCGGTGGACGCCCGCGCCCTGGCCCGCACCGTCGGCCGGCACCTGCGCAACCCGCTGCTGGTGCGGCTGTACGCGCTCGGACTGCTGTTCATGGCCGTGTTCGGCGCGGTCTACAACACCGTCGGCTACCGGCTGATCTCGGCGCCGTTCCACCTGCCCGAGTCCGTCGCGGCCTCGATCTTCGTCGTCTACCTGGTCGGCACCGGCACCTCCGCCGCGGCCGGCCGCCTCGCCGGCCGACTCGGCCGCCGCGGCGCGCTCTACGTCTCCATCGGCGTGACCGCCGCCGGGCTGCTGCTCTCCCTCACCGAGTCCCTGGTCTGCGCCCTGCTCGGCCTGGTCCTGATCACCGCCGGCTTCTTCGCCGGCCACGCCACCGCCTCCTCAGCGGTCGGCCGCACCGCCACCGAGGGCCGCGCCCAGGCCTCCGCGCTCTACCTGATCGCCTACTACCTCGGCAACAGCCTCGGCGGCACCCTGGGCGCCGACGCCTACCACGCCACCGGCTGGCCCGGCGCCGCCACCGTCGGCCTCACCGCCATGACCCTCGCCGCCGCCGTCACCCTCTACGCCACCCGCCAGGCCCACGCGGCCCGGCAAAGGACCGACTGGGCAGACTTTCTGCCAGGTAGACTTCCCCATGGCAGACCTCAAGCGCCGCCGTCGTCCCCACCTGGTGTCCACGCCCGTGCGGAAGAAGGGCGTGGTCACCATCCCGCAGGAGATAAGGGAGCAACTGGACCTCCAGGAGGGCGACCAACTGGTGGTCGCCATCGAGGACGGCCGCATCGTGCTGACCCCCGCCTCCGTGATCCCCGACGACCAGGCGTGGTTCTGGGGCGCCGGCTGGCAGGAGAAGGAGCAGGAGGTCGACGAGGCGATCGCCGAGGGCGACCGCGGCGAGGTCTTCCAGGACGGCGACGCCTTCCTGCAGTCCCTCGCCGACGAGGGCGGCCTGGACCTGGAGGAGATCAAGCGCCGTGCCGACGCATGAGTCGCCGGCCCACTTCCTCCGTGACTGGAAGGGCCTGACTCCCGCGCAGAAGGCCGCATTCCTCGTCGCCGTCGCCCAGTTCGTCACCGACCTGCGGGCCGGTCAGGGCTTCCGACGCGGCCTGCGCGTGAAGAAGATGCAGGGCCACCCGGACATCTGGGAGCTGACCTGGGCCCCCGGCGGCCGGGCCACCTTCCACTACGGCCTCCCCATCCAGGGCGGGGACCCGCACATCGTCTGGCGCCGGATCGGCACCCACGACGTCTTCAACCGCCCCTGACGACCACCGCCGATACACTCCGGGCATGAGCGTTGATCCGGCGGCGTACGCCCGATTGCGGGAGATCGCCGATCAGCTTCCCCGGCTGCCGGGGCTGGGGAAGGTCGAGATCGCCGACGGAGCGGTCGTCCTGATGCTGTCGCCGGTCAAACGGCACGAACTCGCGGTACTGCGGATCGCTCAACAGCTCAATGCCCAGCTACCGCAGACCCACCCCGGCTACATCGCCCACGGTGGCGCGGACCTGGAGGACGTCGGCCTCGGTCGGCTTCGGAATCCCGACCTGATGGTGTTCCCCGACGCGGCGCTGGACGACGACGACCCGGCCTTCCTTCCCCACGAGATCCTTCTCGTCGTGGAAATCGTCTCCACGTCCAACCCCGAGAGCGACTACCGCGACAAGGTCCACGACTACGCGGCGATGGGCATTCCGCTCTATCTCCTGGTCGATCCCCGCAAGGGCACCGGCATCGTCCACGACGAGCCCGGCTACACCCACCGCAAGGACTTCGCCTTCGGCGACAAGATCACCGTCGGCCCCTGGACGCTCGACACCAGCGTCCTGCGGACTTACGCCTGAACCCGCACCCGCAGGACACCGGCCGACCGGGCCTGAACACACGGAAGGAGCCCGCACCCGGCAAACCGGGTACGGGCTCCTCGTCGGCCCCTCATGCAGCCGGCGCGTGAAAGCGAAGCTTCGTATCAGCGCCGGGCACCACGTGGATGTCCAACTCGGCTTCCAGAGCCACCGCCAGCTTTTCCAACAGCGGCAGGGTGGGCACGGTGCCGGCTCCCTCGATGCACTCGATCTCGTCTTCGGTCATGTTGGCGCGACGGGCCACGTCCGTCTGCGACAGGCCGAGAGCAGTGCGGCGGTCGTAGAGCGCCTGCCCGAACGCCCAGGAGTAACGAAACTCCAGCCGCTCTGCGGCCATCTCCGGGCTCTCCTGCACCTGCTCGCCCAGCAGCTCACGCGTGCGGCGGGTCTTCCACTGGAGGTGGTTCATCGCCACCCCCCTCCGGTTCGATCTCGACCGTGAAGCGGTCAACTCCCATGTGCGGCAGCGTAGGGCACGCTGCCGCACATGGGGTAATCACGCGGTCACGCGATGCGGTCGAGGACGATCGGGTTCGGGGTGAAGGCCGTGCCGGCCGGGGAGACCTCGATGCCGCCCGTCAGTGCCTCGATGGCGTAGTCGTAGCGCTCGGGGGTGTCGGTGTGCAGGGTCAGCAGGGGCTGGCCGGCCACGACGGTGTCGCCGGGCTTGGCGTGCATCTCGACGCCGGCGCCGGCCTGGACCGGGTCCTCCTTGCGGGCGCGGCCGGCGCCGAGGCGCCAGGCGCAGACGCCGACGGCGTAGGCGTCGAGCCCGGTGAGGACGCCGGAGGCGGGCGCCGGGATGACGTGCTGCTCGCGGGCGACCGGGAGGGGGGCGTCGACGTCGCCGCCCTGGGCGGCGATCATGCGGCGCCAGTGGTCCATCGCGGAGCCGTCGCGCAGCGCGTCGGCCGGGTCCTTGCCGTGCACGCCGGCCGCGGCGAGCATCTCGCGGGCGAGGGCGAGGGTGAGCTCGACGACGTCGGCGGGGCCGCCGCCGGCCAGCACCTCGATCGACTCGCGGACCTCCAGCGCGTTGCCGGCGGTGAGGCCGAGCGGGGTGGACATGTCGGTGAGCAGGGCGACGGTGTTCACGCCGGCGTTGGTGCCCAGGCCGACCATGGTGCGGGCGAGTTCGCGGGCGTTGTCGAGGTTCTTCATGAAGGCGCCGGAGCCGACCTTGACGTCCAGGACCAGGGCGCCGGTGCCTTCGGCGATCTTCTTGGACATGATCGAGGAGGCGATCAGCGGGATGGCTTCGACGGTGCCGGTGACGTCGCGCAGCGCGTAGAGCTTCTTGTCGGCGGGCGCGAGGCCGTCGCCGGCGGCGCAGATGACCGCGCCGGTGGAGCGCAGGACGTCGAGCATCTCCTCGTTGGAGAGCAGGGCGCGCCAGCCGGGGATGGACTCCAGCTTGTCGAGGGTGCCGCCGGTGTGGCCGAGGCCGCGGCCGGAGAGCTGCGGGACGGCGGCGCCGCAGGCGGCGACGAGCGGGGCGAGCGGGAGGGTGATCTTGTCGCCGACGCCGCCGGTGGAGTGCTTGTCGCTGGTGGGCAGCGGCAGCGAGGAGAAGTCCATCCGGACGCCGGAGCGGATCATGGCGTCGGTCCAGCGGCTGATCTCGTGCGACTTCATGCCGTTCAGCAGGATCGCCATGGCCAGGGCGGACATCTGCTCGTCGGCGACCTCGCCGCGGGTGTAGGCGTCGATGACCCAGTCGATCTGAGCGTCGCTCAGTTCTCCGCTGTCGCGCTTGGTCCTGATGACGGAGATGGCGTCCATGCGTGCTCCAAGAGGGGTTTCAAAAGCGAAGAGTGGGGGGGGGTTGGGGGGGGGGGGGCCCCCCCCCGCCCCCCCCCCCCGGGGGAAAAGTTGTCGGGTGTTAACCGCCCCGCCCGCCCCCCACGCGGCGGCGC
>NZ_JBHWIJ010000318.1:0-5022 GCF_042732255.1 Kitasatospora sp. NPDC059803
TGGTCTTCTCCGCGGCGGTCGCCTTGTTGTGCTTGTGGACCTTGCGGGACATCGCCACGGATTCGTTCCACACCCAGCGGCACTTCCCCCACTCCACTTCGAGCAGTGCCAGGGCGGTGGCCGACACGCGGAGCCGGTAGGCGTACCGGGCGTACCCGGCCTCACCGGCCATCGCTGTCGTCATCATGAGCCGCAACCTAACAGCCCCCACCGACAACAGAAGAAAACGCAGGTCAGAACAGATGTGCAGAGAACTCCGCCGCTTCACGGCTCCGGGCCGAGGACCCATTCCTCCCCGGCCTGAAGGCCGGAGCCTCCTGGGAGAAATCAGGTGACGGTCTGGGCGATCAGCGGGGAGTGCCAGTCGACGAAAGCGGTTCCGGGGTGCTGCAACGCGTAGGAGTGGTTGGCCGTGGCCTGCCGCCACTTCTCCGGGAGGAACACGAGGGCGGTCAGCTGCTGACCGAGCGCCATGGCGGCGGCCAGCGGGGCGGTGGTGGCGAGCAGGCGTCCGGCGGTGCTGCTCGCGGTGATGCCGGTGCGCACCCGCAGGCCGTACGCGGCGACGCCGACGGTCTCGCGGATGACGGCCAGTCGGCCGGCGCCGGCGGTGGAGTCGGCGTGGACCGCGGTGATCTCCTCGCCGCGCTCGGCCCGGTAGGCGGCGGGGTAGGCCCGCAGGGCCAGTCGCAGTCCTCGCAAGGCGGTGCCGGTGGTGCTGCTGGTGGCGGTGGCGGCGGTGTTCACGCGAGGGCCCCCCTGGCCGTCGAACGGGTGGTGCGCAGGCGCCGGTCGGCCTCGGCCACTACCGCGCGCAGCCGGTCGGCCTCGGCGGCGAGGGTGTCCCGTCCTGCGTCGGCGAGTGCGTACGTCCGGCGGGCGCGGCCGTCGATCACCTCGTCGCGCTCGACCTCGATCAGCCCCTGCTGGAGCAGGCGGTCCAACGCGCTGTAGAGCGTGCTGGTGCGCATTTTGACCCGGCCGTCCGAGAGCGCGGCAACCTCTTGGATCAGGGCGTAGCCGTGCCGAGGCGCGTCGGCCAGTGCGGTGAGCAGAAGCAATGTGGGCTCCTGCATGGAGCGTAATGTCATGCGGATACATATACCGTTCATAGGCATATACCGTCCAGTGTTCATGTATCTGGCGCGGGCGGATTCCTGAGCAACCGTTCGGCGCCGGAAGCCGTCATTTCACGGATGTCGGGGCACGACCGCCTCGCCCCAAGGACACCGGGAGCTGGTCTCGTTGCAGCGGAAGAAGCCGTACTGGCAGCCGTACTGGTGGCGACTGATGTTCCGTTCGGACACCACGCCGGAGTGGGAGCCGATGGATCGCGGACCGCTCTCCCAGGTCTCGAACCACGCGCTGACGACGATGTCGATCGAGGCCTGGGCCGACGGCCTCCTGGAGGAGGCGCTCTACGAACTCGAAGACCTGCGCGGCGACCTGCGCGTCGAGTGCTACGAGGAGCCCGTCCTCACGGACGGCACTCCGCCGGTGTATTCGCGCCAGGGGCGGCTGCCGGGGAGGTGAGTCCGGGACGGGTTCGGCGCGGGAAGTCGGTGGGGCCGACTTCCCATGCCGTAGTCAGCGAACAGGGGTTGGGGTTGCGGTGGGCCTGGGGCCCGGGCGGGGATGGTGATGGGCGGTCAGGGGGTAGACCCAGGCGAGGAGCGCGAGGAGGAGGGCGAACGGGAGGAGGGTGTAGGCGGTCGCGGTGCCCGGGGTCACGTCAGGACGCATCGAGGGCGATGGGGAGGTCGAGCTCGGCCCAGACGGTCTTCGCGTTGGGGCGGCGGGGGATGCTGCCCCAGCGGTCGGCGAGGGCGTCGATGAGAGTCAGGCCGCGCCCGGACTGGGAGTTGGGGGCGAGGACGGCGGGCAGAGCCGGGAAGCGGTCGCCCCGGCAGTCCGAGATCTCGATGCGCAAGGTTGTGCCCCGGCGCACGGTGGTGGTGAGGCAGAGGTGAAGCTCGAAGCCGCGCCCCGGAACGCGGCCATGGGTAGTCGCGTTGGCGGCGAGCTCCGCGACGATCAGGAGAGCCGAGTAGTACGGCTCGGTGTGGGACAAGTTCAGCCCCCAGGTGGTGAGTTGACGCCTGGTGATGCGCCGACAGATGGCGGCGCCCTTGGGGGTGGCGGCGAGGGTGACGGTGTGACGGCGGGGGCTGTCGAGCGGGATGTCGGTCGTCATGGAAAAAATCGTGGCGCCCCGGACGTACGCTGACCACGGATTCGGCGAGCACTGAGAGTGCCTGTGCGGATGCGGAGGGTTGGCCTGTCGGCCGGCCCAGATCAATCGGTCGAAAGGGTGGGTGATTGTCGTGGGTGGCGTCGAGCGCACGGTCTTCGATGACGGCGAGACGGCGGAGAACTCCGACGGGGTCGCGGAGTTCTATGCGGCGGTGGGCAAGTTGATCAGGCTCTTCCGGGAGCGGGCCGGGCTGACCCAGCGCGAGCTGGCCGAAAAACTCGGGTACAGCGAGGACCAGCTGGGAGCGGTCGAGCGCGGCAAGCGGACGCCGAGAATCGAGATCCTGACGAAGGCGGAAGAAATCCTCAACGCGGGTGGCGCGTTGAGGATCGTCGCCGACGACGTGATGAAGGCGAAGATCCGGATCACCACGCGGCACCCGGCATTCTCCAAGGCCTTCACGTTCGAGGAGGCGAAGGCTTTGGAGATCCACGACTACAGCACACTCGACATCCCTGGCTTGCTCCAAACCGAGGCGCACGCTCGGGCGTTGTACGAAATGCGCAGGCCCTGGCTCTCCGTCGAACAGATCGACCAGTGGGTGGCAGCCCGACTGGCGCGCCAGGAGATCCTCACTCGGTGGCCGCTTCCGCTCATGAGCTGGGTGATCGACGAAAGCGTCCTACGCCGGCCGCTCGGTGGATGGGATGTTCACCAGGAACAGCTTCGACACATCCTCAAGGTCTCGGAGATCCGAGGCCTGGAGATGCAGGTCATGCCCATCGGGAGTACGGAAAACGCCGGCATGGGCGGCCCGTTCACGCTGCTGACCCCGCCCGGACGCGCACAGATCGCGTACGTGGAGGTCCAGCACGTCAACAGGTTGATCACGGACCCGGAGGAAGTCCGTAAGATGGCCGCACGGTACGGCACCCTCAGGGGGCAGGCGCTCAATATGAGGGAGTCCTTGGCCTTGATCGAGATGATCCTGGGAGAGCGGTGAGCATGGCCGAGCTGGCGTGGTTCAAGAGCAGCTATAGCGGCAACGAGGGCGCCAACTGCGTCGAGGTGGCGGGGACCCCCGGCGTCGTCCACGTGCGTGACTCGAAGGACAAGAGCGGCCCGCAGCTGGCGTTCGAGCCCGCCGCGTGGAAGGCGTTCGTCGGCTTCGCCGCGACCGCCGAGGTCTGAGCAGTCCCCCAACAGCCCACCGCTAGGCAGCGGTGGGCTGTTGGCGTACCGTCAGAAGGCATGGAACTCGTCTGGTTCAAGAGCAGCCACAGCAGCAACGAAGGCGCTGCCTGCGTCGAGATCGCGTGGCGCAAGAGCAGCTACAGCACCAACGAGGGTGCTGAATGCGTCGAGGTCGCCGAGACGACCGCCGCCGTCCACGTCCGTGACTCCAAGGACAAGGACGGCCCCCAGCTCACCTTCTCCCCCGCCGCCTGGCAGGCCTTCGTCGACTTCGCCCCGACGGCCGCCTGACGGCCCGAGACTGCCAGGACCAGGAGCAGGAGCAGGCCAGGCCTAGGGCGTGGCAGTACCCTCCTGCGCGTCGCCCTCAATTGCCCGGAGCGCGGCGACCGCAGCGGGCGCCACATTGGAGTTCACGGCCGCGCCGAGTGCGGCCAGCTCACGGATCACCGGCAGTGCGGGTGCCGCCGCCGGGCCGAACTGCCGCAACGCCGCCAGTGCCGAGCAGACGATCCCCCACTTCTCCGCCCGCACTGCCCGATCGAGTACCTCCTCGACCGCCCCGAGCGCCGCCGTGCCCCCGAGGTGCCCCAGCGCCTGCAGCGTCGAGTTCACCTCCGTTTCGATCCACTGCTGGTCCAGGTCGAAGCCGAGCAGCCGCTCGACCAGACTGGGCACCAACTGCCCTGCCGCACCCGGAAGCCACTTCGCAGCCTGGACCGCCCGCCAGGCGTCGACCCCGCCGTCCAGCGCCGCCAGCAGACTCGGCAGCGCCCGCTCGTCACCGAGACGTGCCAACGCGAGGACGGCCTCCTGATGGGCCCGGCGCAGATGGCGCTGCGGGGAGGCCCACGCCTGTGGTCCGTACTGCGCGTGCTGGGCGGCGACGAAGGCGACCAGCACCGGGCGGGCCGGCTCGGGGACCGGATGGCAGGCGCCGAGGGCGGAGGCGGCCTCGGCGACGACCTCAAGGTACGGGTCCGCGAGTTGGGCGCCGATCAGCGCGACGAGCGGGCTGTGGCCACCGCTCCGGGACCTGATGATCTCCGAGCCCATCCGCAGGGCGTCCAGCCGGGTACCGGGGTCGGCGCTGCGCAGCTGTTCCGCCAGCAGCATCGTGCGCTCGGACACCCGCGCGCCCAGGACCTCGTGGAAAGTGCGCAGCAGCCCGGTGACCGGTGAGTGGACCGTTGCGTGCCGGTCGAGGTCCTCGAACGCGGCGATGACCTCGACCGGTGCGCTGCCCGGCTCGATCGTGGGTGCCGGTGTCGCCGGGGTGGGGGTGAGCCACCAGTCGCCGGTCGGGGCCGTCTGTTCACGCAGCAGGGCGATCGCGGTGCGGGTCGTCTCCTGGGCGTGGAAGTCCGCTGTGCACCGGGCGTGCTGGATCAGGGCCGCCAGCCGGGTGGTCGGATCGAGCGCGGTGTCGTCGGCGAGGGAGGTGAGCCAGGCCGATGCGGGCGCCAGCATGTCCGGCCGGGGCAGAGCCAGCTCGGCCATCGCCTCGACCAGCAGCAGCCGTTCGACCACCCCCGGGGGGGGGGGGGGGCCGCGGCCCCCCCCCCCCCCCGCCCGGCCCCCCCCCCCCCCCCAACCCCCCTGCGCCGGGGAGGCCGGCCTGCGCCCCCCCCCGG
>NZ_JBHWIJ010000318.1:5032-9524 GCF_042732255.1 Kitasatospora sp. NPDC059803
CATTCTCGACCCTCCCCACTACCAGCCGCTCCCGTACGACACACCCCGTTGGTGGTGGAACCCGTTCCCCAACCCCCGCGGCAGCGCGTTCCGCATCGTCGACCAACAGCCCGAGCGCGGGTATCGCCGCCTGCCGCACCAGCCGGTCGGAGTCCGTGGCGAACCCGATGAACGTCTCGGCCTGCTCCCGCATCAGCGCCGCGGCCTTGTAGTGCCCGGAGAAGTCCCAGCTGTTCTCCTCGGTCGCGCCGTACGCGAGCGCCGCGCTGCCGATGCCGACCAGCAGTTCGACCACCGCCGCCCGTACGGGCGCAGCGGCGTCGCCGGCCAGCTCGAAGAGGAACGGCACGCTTGCGGCCGTGCACTGGTAGACGTCGCCCTGATGGTGGACGGCGCTGTAGAACCTGCCGAGCGCGTCCCCGCGCTCCTCCTCGTCGGAGGAGGCGAGCGCGTGCAGCAGCCTGGGCACCTCCTCCGCGGTGCCGTAGGCGTGATGCATCTGCGACCAGTCGATGTCGTGGAGTCCGTCGAACATGACGAACATTCTGCCCGTCGCCACTGACCTCTGGGAGGCGGGGCAGGGGGCGGGACCCGACCTCTGAAGAAGGTCTCCAGCCGACGGCGCCGTCCTTCGAGATGACGGCCTGGGCCTGCTGCGTCCGCGCGCTCAACCGCTGGGCGAAGCTCCGCAGGGAGTCAACGTTCCTCGCGCCTCGATGCGGGCGAGCCGCCTCCGTGGCACCGGGGCCCCTTCTGCCGTCCGTGCCGGTCAGGGTCGAGTGAAGGCCACCTCGGGGAAGTCCCGGCTGGGGCCGTTGAGCAACGGCTCGCAGGTTCCCTTGAGTTGGCGCTCGAAGAAGGCGCCGACATAGCTGGTGGTGATCGCGATCGACCGGGGAGCGTTCGGGATGGGCAGCACGCCGCTCTCGTTGACCAGGTAGTCCAGGTCGGTGAAGGTGTAGTGGTCGGCGCCGGCGACGGTGAGCCACCGCTTCCATCCGTCCAGGTTCGGCCAACTGCTGGTCCAGGACGGCACGATGTCCGGGCCGCTCGGGTCCGCGGCCGCGATCAGCAGGACCGGGCGGCCGCCGATGCCGGTCGCGGGAACCGGTGGCGTGATGGCGCCGTCGAGGTCGACACCGGCCAGCACGCGTCGGTCCGCGCCCATGGCGGCCAGGGTCGCATCGCCGCCGGCGGAGTGCCCGGACGGCGCGGCGCGGCTAGCATGACCGCATGGATCGAGATCAACGCTCACTCCACGCCTCGTCGTTCGGCGCGGCGGCGGCCGCGTACGCCGAGCACCGCCCGGACTACGCGCAGGACGCGGTGCGTTGGGCGCTCGAACCCGCTCCCGGCCCGCGCGTGCTCGACCTCGGCGCCGGAACCGGCAAGCTGACCGGCGTGCTGGCCGCGCTGGGTACCGAGGTCATCGCGGTCGAACCCGACCCGGCGATGCTGGCCGAGCTGCGCCGTTCGCTGCCGGAGGTCCGTGCCCTGTCAGGGAGCGCGGAGACGGTTCCGTTGCCGGACGCCTCCGTCGACGCCGTGGTCGCCGGCAACGCCATGCACTGGTTCGACATGGCCGTCGCGGGGCCCGAGATCGCCCGGGTCCTCGCCCCCGGCGGCGTCCTGGCCGGCCTGTGGAACGTGATGGACGACCAGGTCGCCTGGGTCGACGGGCTCGCACAGGTCAGCGGGGGCGAGGCCATCGGCCCGCGTGACACGCCCGCCGGCTGGCGCGCCGAGACGACCGGCATGCACCTTCCGAAGACCGGCGCGGCCGCCCGGTTCGGCTCGCCGGAGCAGGAGCAGTTCCCGCACGGGCAACTCCGCACCGCCGACTCCCTCGTCGCGACCCTCGCGACCCGCGCGGGCATGCTCGTCATGCCGGAGCAGGAGCGGGAGGCCAGACTCGGCCGGATCCGCGCGTTCCTCGCAGACCGGCCGGAGACCGCCCAAGGCGAGTTCACGCTCCCGATGCTGACCGCCGTGCTGCGCGTCCGGCGACTGGCCCCCGGCCCGGGGCCGGAGGCGCGGGGCTAGGGCCTATTTCGAAAGTCCTGGCCGCGAACGTGTAGCAGTCATGGACACCGCGCCGTCCGGGCACCCGGCATGCTTTCGGCCCGGATCTCACCGATGGACTCCGAGGCACGCCGGAATGAGGGTTCTACGTCACCGCGAGCACAACCGGTTCAATGCCGACCGGCTCTCATCGTCCGCGGCACGGCAGATCATCAACCGCTGGTCCGGATCTTGGAGTGGCATGAGTACTTCGAAGTTCACGGCGATCACACCTGCGTCCGGATTCCGCATCACCTTGTGTCCGCGGCCGTTGACCTTCACGTCTCCCTCGGCCCACAATCGCGCGAATTCCTCGTTACGGGTGGTGCATTCGGTGATGAGGTCGGTCAACGCCTGGTCCTCCGGGTGCGCGGCCCACGCTGCGCGCAGGTGGGCGATTCCCTCCCGCACGACGCGCTCGCGGTCGACATAGAACTCGCGTATTTCCGGGTGTACCAGGCACAGCCACATGGCATTGCGTTGCGACGGCGGCAGGGTGTCGAAATCCAGCAGCAGCCTCGCCATTTCGCCGTTCCAGGCCAGGATGTCGTAGCGGTGGTTCATCAGCACGGCCGGCAGCGGCGACAGGTCGGCGACCAGCCGGGCCAGCGGGGGTGCTGCGGTGGTGGCGGGCTTGTCGGCGTTGCGGGGGCGCTGCTGGGCCAGGTTGAAGAGGTAGGTGCGTTCGTCGGGGGCCAGGCGCAGCGCCCGGGCCAACGCCTCCACCACGTTCGCCGAGGGCCGCAGTCCCCGGGCCTGTTCCAGCCGCGCGATGTAGTCGATGCTGACCCCAGCCAGTTCGGCGACCTCTTCACGACGCAGCCCCGGGGTCCGCCGGGCCTGCTGACGCGACGGCAGGCCGAAGTCCTTCGGGTCGAGGCGCTCGCGCCGGGTCCGCAGGAACGCGGCCAACTCCTTTGCCGTGTCCACGGTGCGGGTCATCATGTTCGATCCAACAGCCAGGGTAGGACTGGTGTTCCCAGGAACTTCTTTCCCTTATCCCCGACTCGCGGCGGTCACAGACTTGTTCTCGACAACGGATGACAAGCACAGGAGGACACGATGTCGCTCACCCTCGACACCTACCGGCTGCTGGGCCGCTCCGGGCTGCGGGTCTCACCGCTGGCGCTGGGCGCGGCGACCTTCGGCACCGAGTGGGGCTGGGGTGCCGAGCAGGACGAGGCGCGTAAGCTGTTCGACCTCTACGTCGAGCGCGGCGGCAACTTCGTCGACACCGCCAACACCTACACCAATGGCAGCTCCGAGCGCCTGCTGGGTGAATTCACCCGCGACAACCGCGAAAGCCTGGTGCTGGCAACGAAATACACCACGCTGCGCCGGCCCGGCGACCCGAATTCCGGGGGCCCTCACCGCAAGAGCCTGTTCGCGTCGGTGGAAGCCAGTCTGCGACAGCTGAATACGGACTACATCGATCTGCTCTACCTGCACGTGTGGGATTTCACGACACCGGTCGAGGAGATCCTGCGTGGCATGGACGATCTGGTCCGGCAGGGCAAGGTCTTGTACGTGGCGATCTCCAACGCCCCGGCCTGGCAGGTGTCGCGCATGCAGGCGATCGCCGACCTGCGCGGCTGGTCGCCGCTGGTCGCCCTGCAGATCGAATACAACCTGATCGAGCGTACCGGGGAACGTGACCTGATCCCGATGGCACGCGAGATGGGGTTGGGCGTGGTGCCGTACTCGCCACTTGCCGGCGGGGTGCTCACCGGCAAGTACAGCCGCGACGACCTGACCACGACGGACACCGCGGTCGACGACGGCACCCGTAAGAATTTCAATATCGCCAACGGCGGGCTCACCGAACACAACCTGGACATCGCTGATGTCGTGAAGGAGGTCGCCGCGGAGCTGGGCCGCACAACCGCCCAGGTCGGGCTGGCCTGGACCCTGCAGAACCCGGATGTGACGGCATCGCTCATCGGCGCCCGCACTCTCGCGCAGCTGGAGGACAATCTGGGTGCCCTGGAGGTCGACTTCACGGCCTCCCAACTGGCCCGCCTCGACGAGGCCAGCGCGATCGAACTCGGCTTCCCGCACGACCTGCTCGCCAGCGACAGGATGCGCACGGTGACCCACGGCGACCTGAAGGTCGAAACCCGCCGCTGATACCCGATCGAGCCCCGGGGCAGCACCCGGCCCGGGACTGGAGGCGCGGGGCTAGAGGCCCGCCTCCCAGAGCGCGCGCCGCACCGTGTGCAGGGCGGTGGCGGACTGCTCCCAGCCGTGCCACCAGAACAGGCCGCCGCCGTGGCTCGCCTCGGCGGCGAGCGCCGTCAGGTGCGCCCACGGCCCGGCCGGGAGGCCGAACTGCGGGCGGGCGGCCAGGCGTTCGGCCTGTTCGGCGGCGACCGGCACCATGCCGACCACCGGCAGCCGTGGGCCGCCGGGCGCGCGGCCGGGTGCGGTGCTG
>NZ_JBHWIJ010000319.1:0-9521 GCF_042732255.1 Kitasatospora sp. NPDC059803
CCCCCGACCAGGGGCGGCGGGACCGGGGCCCCAGCCGTCAGCCGTCAGCCGTTGGGGAGGATGACGGCGCGCCCGTTGATCCGGCCGCTGTGCAGACGCTCGTAGGCGAGCGGCGCCTCGTCGATCCCGTAGGTCTCGACGTGCACGTCCACCGCGCCGGCCCGGGCGAGGTCGAGGACCTCGATCAGCTCGCCACGGGTGCCCCAGTACGGGGAGGACACCGAGACCTCGTACGGCAGGGCGCCGAAGCCGACAGCCAGGGTGCCGCCGCCGAGGCCGACGATCGTCACGTCGCCCTCCACCGCCACCATCGCGCCGGCCGCGGCCGCCGTGGGCGGGGCGCCGACGAAGTCCAGCACCACCTGGGCGCCGACGCCGCCGGTGAGTTCGCGCACCCGGGCGGGCGCGGAGGCGTCGGAGCGGACCGTCTCGTGCGCGCCGACGCTGCGGGCCAGCGCGAGCTTCTCCTCCGTCACGTCCAGGGCGATCACCCGGGCCGCGGTCATCGCGCGCAGCAGCTGGATCGCGACGTGGCCCAGGCCGCCGGTGCCGATCACCACGGCAGTGCTGCCGGGCGTCAGCTTGCCGAGCGAACGCTTGATGGCGTGATACGGGGTCAGGCCGGCGTCCGTCAGCGGCACGGCCCGGACCGGGTCGAGGCCGCCGAGCGGCACCAGGTGCCGGGGGCTGTCCACCACCATGTACTCGGCCATCGCCCCGGGGGCGCCCAGGCCGGGCGGGCGGATGCCCAGTTCGGCGGCGCGCAGGCAGTAGTTCTCCTTGCCCTCCGCGCACTTGGCGCAGTTGCCGCAGCCCCACGGCCCGTAGACGGCGACCGCTTCGCCCTCGGCCAGGCCGGTCACGCCCGCGCCGAGCGCGGCCACGGTGCCGACGCCCTCGTGCCCGAGGGTGAGCGGCAGGGGGAAGGACAGCCGCTCGGCGGGCATGCTCATCACGGCGATGTCGGAGTGGCACACCCCCGCCGCGGTGACCTTGAGCAGGACCTGGCCGGGGCCGGGCTCCGGATCGGGGACGGTGACCACCTCGGGGGCGGCGCCGACGCTGCGGTACTGGACTGCCTTCATGGGTTTCGGACTCCCTCTCTCTGCCCCCGGACTCGACTGTCCCCCCGGTTGCGCTGCCCCGGCCACCGGACGGGCCTGGGCAGCGGGCCGGTCAGCGGGCCGGTCAGCGGGCCGGTCAGCGGGCCGCGTAGGCGCCGTCGACCAGGTGGTAGCTGCCATGGATGAAGGAGGCCCGGTCGGAGAGCAGGAAGGCGGTCAGTTCGGCGACCTCCTCGGCGCGGCCGAGCCGGCCGGCCGGGTGCAGGGCGACCAGCGCCTGACGGGCCTCCTCGTCGGCCGCGCTCAGCAGCGGGGTGTCGATGAAGCCCGGACCGACGGCGTTGATCCGCACGCCCTGCGCGGCGTACTCCAGGGCGGCGGTCTTGGTCAGGCCGACCACGCCGTGCTTGGCGGCCGCGTAGGCGGGCGAGCCGGCGAAGCCGTTGGTGCCCAGGATCGAGGCCATGTTGACGACGGCGCCGCCGCCGGCCGCCAGGATGGCGGGGATCTCGTAGCGCAGCGAGTAGAAGACGCCGTCGAGGTTGGTGGCCAGGACCCGGCGCCACTGCTCGGGCTCGTACGCGCCGGTGGGGGCCTTCGCGCCGCTGATGCCGGCGTTGTTGACGGCCAGGTGCAGGGCGCCGAGGCCGTCCACGGCGGCCTGGACGGCGGCCCGCACCGACTCCGGGTCGGTGACGTCCGTCCCGATCGCCAGGGCCCGGGCGCCGGCGGCCTCCAGTTCGGCGGCGGCCCTGCGGGCGCCCTCCAGGTCGAAGTCGGCGACCGCGACGGCCGCGCCGCCGGCCGCCTGGGGGGGGGCCACGGCGAGGCCGATGCCGGAGGCGCCACCGGTGACCAGTGCGGCCTTGCCGATGAACTCCTGGGGGTGGTCGGTGCCGGTCATGGCGTACGTCCTTTCGTGCGGGTGCGCCGGGTGGGCGCGGTGGTTCAGGCCGCCGGGCCGTCGGGGGGCGGTTCGGCGGCGAGCAGGTCGAAGGCCCGTTCCACGAGGTCGGGCAGATCCGGCTCGTCGGCGCCGACGGGGTGACGGACCCAGGCGCGGGAGGCGGCCTGGAGGGCCGCCACGCCGAGGCCGACGGCGACGGCCGGGCGCAGGTCGTACTCCGCGTCCAGGCCGAGGCGGGCGGCGGCGATCCGGATGGAGGCCTCCTCCTCGTCGACGCAGATCCGCCGGTAGGCGGCGGTCAGCGAGGGCTCGGCGGCGATCAGGCCGAACAGCTCCCGCACACCGGGGCGCCGGTGCCAGGCCGGGTCCCGCTCGTCGCCCAGCCAGATCCGCAGCGCCGCGCGGTAGGCGGCCACCGGGGTCTCGGCGGCGGGGCGGGCCGCCAGCGCCGCGTTGATCCGGCCGAAGTCGGCGCGCAGGCAGTCCAGCACGGCGTCCTCGCGGGAGGCGAAGTACCGGCTGAAGGTGCGGCGGGAGACGTCGGCCCGGTCGGTGACGTCCTCGACGGAGACGGCGGCCAGGCCGCGGTCCAGCACCAGCTGGAGGGCGGCGGCGGCCAGTGACTCGCGGGTGCGGCGCGCCTTGCGGTCACGCCGTCCCTCGGTGGTGTGCTCGGCCTTCTCGGTGGTCACGGGAGCCACCGTACACCCGGAAATGTCCCATTGGGACATGAGTCCCTCTGGGACACGAGCCCTCCCCGGCCCCCACGGGAAGGCGGGGGCCGGGGCGGGCTCGCAGACGGGCTCGCAGGCGGGTCGAGTGGAACGGGTCAGGCCGGGCGGGTCAGGCGGGGACTATCGCGAAGGAGCCGTTGCTGAGCGGGGTCTCGGTGTAGGGGCCGCTGTCGATGGCCTGCGGGGAGTAGCCGTCGAAGACCTGGCCGTTGACCGTGACGCCGGAGAAGTCCAGGCGGCTGAAGGAGGGGTAGCTCTGGCTCGGGGACTCGATCACGGCCTCGGCGCTGACGTTCTGGCCGTCGAGCTGCTGGGTGGTGGTCTCGGTCCAGCCCTTGGTGTTGTCGGTGATCTGCAGGGCGTAGCTGGAACCGCCGCTGTTGACCACCGAGGCGGTGAAGCTGTCACCGGCGTCCACCGGGTCGCTGAAGTACTGCGGCGGGGCCGGGTACATCTCGTACCAGGCCGAGTAGACCGGGGAGCCGCTGGAGCAGTCGGCCTGGACACCGGTCTGCTCGACGGTCTGCGAGCCGTAGCCGTCGATCCCGACCCAGGGGGCGAACAGGTCGTTGGCGGTGTTGCACTGCACGGCGGGCATGGTCCAGGAGCCGGAGACGCTCTGGAAGCCGCTGCCCTGGGCTACGTAGCCGCCCCAGACTCCGCCGTCGTAGCGGGCGCCGTGGCCGAAGCGGTGCGCGCTGCCGTAGCCGTGCGCGGCGGCGTGGGTGGCGGGGGCGGCCGTCGCGGGGGTCGCGGCCGCGGCGGCCGGGAGGGCCAGCAGGGCGGCGAGCACGAGCCGGCCGGTGCGGGAAAGGGCCATGGGGGGCTCCTTCACTGGGAGTTGAGGGGGTGCCGCCCAGCTTGCGGGCGCCGCGGGCGGGCCGGGAAGGGAGCCGCGTGGGCAGGAACCCGACATGGCGGGAACATGTCGCCCGATCAATCCCTTGATTTCGGGCACCGAGTGGCGCACAGTCGGCTCGTCCACTGGCGGTGCAGGACGAGGAGGACGCAGTGTCGGGGACGGGCATGCTCGGCGGACTCGGCCTCGGCGCGGTCGAGGAGCAGCTCTACCTGCGGCTGCTCGGCGTCCAGGCCGCCGACCCGCAGTGGCTGGCCGCCCAGATGAACCTCCAGGCCTCGATCGTGCTCGCGGCACTGGTCTCGCTGGCCGCGCAGGGGCTGGTGGAGGCCTGCGCGGCCGGGGCCTGGGCGGCGGTGCCGCCCGACGTGGCGGTGGAGGAGCTGCTGCTGCGGCGCGAGGTCGAACTGCGGCGCGCCCGGGGCCGGATGGGCGAGCTGATGCGCACCTACCGGCAGGGCCGGGACGGCACCGGCTCCGACGCGCCGGTCGAGGTGATCTGCGGGCGCAGATCGGTCGCCGAGCTGTGGCGCACCCTCCAGTTCGGGGTGCGCGAGCGGCTGCGGGTCCTGGACCGGCCCCCGTACATCCGGCGCAGCGATCCGCAGACCGAACTGGCCCTGCTGGCACGGGGGGTGACGACCAGGGTGGTGTACCACAGCCGGGTGCTGCGCGATCCGGAGCGCCTGGCGGAGATCCACTCCTTCGCCACGGCCGGGGAGCAGGCCCGGGTGCACACCGAACTGCCGCTGAAGCTGGCGCTGTTGGACGACCGCTGGGCACTGCTGCCGGTCAGCGCGGGCACCGAGCTGCAGAGCGTGCTGCTGATCCGGCCCTCCACCCTGCTGGACGCACTCGCCGGACTGTTCGAGCTGTACTGGGCGCAGGCGATGCGGCTGCCCGCCCTGCCGGAGGAGAATCCGGAGGACCGGCACCGCCAGCTGCTCCCGCTGCTCGCGGCGGGGCTCACCGACGAGTCGATCGCCCGCCAGCTGGGGGTGTCCACCCGGACGGTGCAGCGCTGGGTGCGGGAGCTGATGGACCGCTTCGGGGCCCGGACCCGGTTCCAGGCGGGCATCCAGGCCGCCCGGGCCGAACTGCTGTGAGCCGGCTGCGCCGCCCCCGGGCCGCGCGAGTGCGCAGGTCAAGGCCGGGCCGGGTGCGCGCGGCAGGCCCGGTGACCGGGAGAATGGTGCGGACAGTTCACCGGAAGTACAGAGAAAGCGAACCCCCACCATGGATCTCGGCGTGCGCTGGAAGCTGCACGGTGACGGGCGTACGCCCGCGCCGGGGGCGGTCGTCCGCCCCGACGAACGGCTCTCCTGGCCCCGCACGGCAGGGCTCGGCGCCCAGCACGTGGTGGCCATGTTCGGCGCGAGCTTCGTGGCGCCCGTGCTGATGGGGCTCAACCCCAACCTGGCGATCATGATGTCCGGCGTCTCGACGATCATCTTCCTGCTGGCCACCCGCGGCCGGGTGCCCAGCTACCTCGGCTGCTCGCTGTCCTTCGTGGGCGTGGCCGCGGTGATCCGGGCGCAGGGCGGCACCAGCGCGACCGTGACCGGTGCGGTGTTCGTGGTGGGCGCGGCACTGTTCCTGGTGGGCCTCGCGGTCCAGCGGTTCGGGGCGCGGATCATCCACGCGGCGATGCCGCCGATCGTGACCGGCGCGGTCGTCATGCTGATCGGCTTCAACCTCGCCCCCGTCACCGCGTCGACCTACTGGCCGCAGGACCAGTGGACGGCGCTGCTGGTGATGCTGTTCACCGGTCTGGCCGTGGTGTGCCTGCGGGGCTTCTGGTCGCGCGTGGCGATCTTCCTCGGGCTGCTCTTCGGGTACGGGATCTCCTGGCTGTTCGACCGGGTCTTCGGCAAGATCCACTCGGTGGACGCGGGCGGCCACCTCACCGACCACTGGCGCCTGGACCTGTCGGGCGTCGGCAAGGCGGACTGGATCGGCCTGCCCGACTTCCACGGCCCCTCCTTCCAGTGGTCCGCGATCCTGGTCGCCCTGCCCGTGGTGATCGCGCTCGTCGCGGAGAACGCCGGGCACGTCAAGGCCGTGGGCGAGATGACCGGCCAGACGCTGGACGACAAGCTCGGCGTCGCGATCTCCGCCGACGGCGTCGGCTCCATGCTCTCCACCGCGCTCGGCGGCCCGCCGAACACCACCTACTCCGAGAACATCGGCGTCATGGCCGCCACCCGGGTCTACTCCACCGCCGCCTACTGGGCCGCGGCCGGCTTCGCGCTGCTGTTCGGCGTCTGCCCGAAGTTCGGCGCCGTCGTGGCCGCGATCCCCGGCGGGGTGCTCGGCGGCATCACCGTCATCCTGTACGGCATGATCGGCCTGCTCGGCGCGCAGATCTGGATCAAGTCCAAGGTGGATCTGCGCAACCCGCTGAACCTGGTGCCGGCCGCCGCGGGCATCATCATCGGCATCGGCAACGTCACCCTGAAGTTCACCGACACCTTCAGCCTCAGCGGCATCGCGCTGGGCACCCTGGTCGTCATCACCGGCTACCACACGCTGCGGGCGCTGGCCCCCGCGCACCTCAAGACGCAGGAGCCGCTGCTGGACGAGGGCACCTCCTCCTACGACGAGGGCTCCGAGGGCTCCGAGGGTGCTGAGGGGCCGCGCAACCCGTAACGGACGGGCCCGGGTTCGGGTTCAGGCCGACAGGACGGCCGGCGGAAGTGTCCGAAAAGGCTCTTCCGTCGGCCGTTCCGTCTGGCCGGACGGGCCGGGCGGTGGTCGAATCGCCGCGTACACCCGTCCCCCGCCCCGCGCCACTCATCCCCCCGGGAGAGGCATGTCCCTTCTGACCCAGCGCCGCAAGACCGCCGCCGCGGCCGCCGCCCTCGCCACGTTCGCGCTCACCTGCGGCGGCCAGGCCTCCGCCGCCGACGCGGGCAAGGTCCTGTGGACGCCGAGCACCAGCACCGGCCCGTCCTCGTTCAAGGCGGTCCAGTGCGCGGCCGGCAACTTCGGCGTCGTCAAGGACTCCGTCAAGGGCAGCGTGTGGCGGGCCTTCCAGGCCGCCGGCGAGGAGCGCTGCGAGACGCTCAGCCCGGACCTGAAGGAGGGCGACACCTTCTACCTCGGCTGGTCGTCCAAGGTGGACATCAAGGACACCAACAGCCGGTACGTCTTCCAGCTCAAGTGCTCGCCGAGCACCGGCACGGCCAACCACCCGATCGAGATCGACATCGTCAACGGGCGCGTCCGCCTCCAGGAGTGGGACACCGACCACGTCGCGCACTCCCTGTGGACCGCGCAGACGGCCAACAACACGTGGCACTCGTACGCGCTGAAGATCCGCCTGGGCCGCACCGACGGCACCATCGACTTCTGGTTCGACGGCGTGAAGCAGACCTTCACCACCGGCTCGGACACCTTCAAGGGCACCACCTGGGACGGTGACCGCAACTACCTCAAGTGGGGCTCCTACCACCCCTCCACGGGGGATGCGACGAACACCTTCACCAGCCCGGTGATGGCCACCACGCTGGAGGCGGCCACCGCCGGCTCGTGACGGCGCGCAGGCCCGGACCGGTGAGCGGTCCGGGCCTGCGGTTTCAGACGTCGCCGAACTCGCCGCTGCGGACGGCAACGACGACGAGTGCAGACGCGGCGCCGACCGCTGGTCAAGCGGTCGAAGACGCCTGGGACTCCTGGGAGCATGGCGACGGCATCCCCCTTCTCCTTCAGGGCGCCCCGGTCCCGATCGGCTGATCAAGCCCGGCCCTTCTCCCCACCAGGACTCCCCCGCACAATCCTTCTTGAGGCACCCGCCATGCTCACAACCCGCCGCCCCGCACCTTCGTCGCCCGTCACCCCCGCCACCGTCTGAAAGCCGCACCACCCATGCACCTCACCAACCTCGCCAAACACACCCTCTCCCGCGGCGCCACCCCCGCCGCCACCTACGCCCTCCTCGCCCGCCTCGGCCACCAACCCCGACCCGCCGCCCAAGCCGTCTGCCTCGCCCTCGCCATCCCCCACACCGAGACCACCCGCCGCCTCGACGACTGCCACGACGCCCTCCTCGCCAACCCCCGCCCCGACTCCGAAACCGACACCGGCGAACTCCTCGAAGCCCTCGGCATCTTCGACATCCCCGCCACCCTCACCCCCACCCAACGCACCGTCATCGACCACCTCCTCACCGCCGTCAACGCCCACGGCGACATCCGACCCGGCCACCACCACGGCCTCAACCGCTGGTTCACCACCGGCAACCTCACCACCGCCTACCTCTCCCTCATCACCACCCCACCCCTCCCCCGCACCGGCGACCCCACCGCCTACTGGACCACCCTCACCATCGCCGGCGAACTCCTCACCACCACCAACCCCGACCCCCGCCTCAAGTGCGCCCTCACCCACTGCCGCACCCAAGCCACCCAAGCAGCCCAAGCCACCCGCCCATGAGCGCAGGAAGTCGACCCCACCGACTTCCTGCGCAGCACGATCACCGGTGGCACAGGGGTGGCGGCCGCCGGATAAATGCCGTGCGTGCCTGGCAGCCGGTGGCTACACTGGCGCGGACTTCGACCGTCCGTATGCCGAGGAGACCAGACGTGGTGGTGGACGACGACATCTCCGGGTGAGTCCCGGACCCGGCAGGCCACCGACCGGTGCGTGGAAGCACCGTCGGCGTGGCCCCGTCGTCGTGCCCTCCTCCCATCCGTCTGCCCCCGGGCGCCGGCTGTCTGCTGCGCCGCGCCCTGCCCCCCTGTGAGGCCACCTCCATGTCCGGCGCTCTCGTCGTCTGCTCGAACCGCCACCGTCTCCACGACGCCCTGGACGACTTCCGCGGCGGCCTGCTCCTGGTCAGCCACGACCGCGCCCTGCTCGACCGGATGGAGCGGATCGCCGAACTCGACCGCGGCGAACTGCGCTTCCACGGCGGCAACTTCACCGCGTACGAGGAAGCCGTACGGGCCGAACGGGAGACCGCCGAGAAGAACGTGCGCAACGCCGAGCAGGAACTGCGCCGCGAGAAGCGGGAGATGCAGCAGGCCCGCGAACGCGCCGAACACCGCCAGGGCAACGCCGCCCGCAACCTGAAGAGCGCCGGCCTGCCCCGCATCTTCGCCGGCACCATGAAGCGCGGCGCCCAGGAATCCGCCGGACGGGCCGGCCAGATGCACGCCGAGCGGGTCGGTGAGGCGAAGGCCCGGCTGGACGAGGCCGGGCGCGCACTGCGCGAGGAGCAGCGCCTCGCGCTGGACCTGCCCGACACCACCGTGCCCGCCGGACGCACCCTCTTCCTCGGCGAGCGGCTGCGCGTGCGGCTCGGCGACCGGGAGGTGTTCACCGGCCGGGGCGTCGACCTGACGGTGCGCGGCCCCGAGCGCATCGCGCTCACCGGCCCCAACGGCGCGGGCAAGAGCACCCTGCTGCGCCTGCTCAGCGGGGACCTCACCCCCGAGGGCGGCGACGTGCGGCGGGCCGAAGGGCGCACCGCCTACCTCTCGCAGCGCCTCGACCTGCTGGACCCGGAGCGCACGGTGGCCGAGAACTTCGCCGCGTACGCCCCGCAGCGGCCCGAGGCCGAGCGGATGAACCTGCTCGCCCGCTTCCTCTTCCGCGGCGCCCGCGCCCACCTGCCCGTCGGGGTGCTCTCCGGCGGCGAGCGGCTGCGCGCCACCCTGGCCTGCGTGCTGTGCGCGGAGCCGGCCCCGCACCTGCTGCTGCTGGACGAGCCCACCAACAACCTCGACCTGGCGGGCGCGGCCCAGCTGGAGAGCGCCCTGAACTCCTACCGGGGGGGCCTTCGTGGTGGTCAGCCACGACGAGCGGTTCCTGCACGGGATCGGCGTGCAGCGGTGGCTGCGGCTGGCCGACGACGGGCTGGCGGAGGGCGCGCCCGCGTAGCGGACGCGGGCGCGCACCGGGCCGCGCCGGTCGGCGGGGGCGGGGCGGGGGGGCCCCCGGCGGCCACGGCGGGC
>NZ_JBHWIJ010000320.1:0-9364 GCF_042732255.1 Kitasatospora sp. NPDC059803
CCGCTGGACGACTGCGACGCGCTGTCGCAGGACGCCGCGCCCAGGCCGAGGGAAATCGCTGCGGTCACCGCGAGGACGCGGCGCAGCCCGATGCTCATGAGGATGCCTTTCCGATTGGTTGGGTCCACCCCTCTTTCGTTCGAGTCTGGGAACCTTCGGCCGCGACCACGATCCCGGTGCGCCGAATGGGTCTCAAGCCACCGTCGGCGGGTGTCCGTCAAAAGGCGTCCGCGAGGCGGAGGCTGGCGGGACGGCAGGCCCCGGGGCGGGGGCCGGCGGGACGGCAGGCCCCGGGGCGGGGGCCAGCGGGACGGCAGGCCCCGGGGCGGGGGCCGACGGGACGGCGGCCAGCGGGAGGGTCGCCGTGAGCCGGGCCCCGGACGGCGTCGGGGTGACGGCCAGGGTGCCGCCGTGGTGGCGGGCGATGTCGCGGGCGATCGGCAGGCCCAGGCCGCTGCCGCCCTCGTCGCGGCTGCGGGCGTCGTCGAGGCGGGTGAAGCGTTCGAAGACGCGCTCACGGTCGGCGGGCGGGATGCCCGGGCCGTCGTCCTCGACGTCCAGGACGGCCACGCCCCGGGCGCGGTCGGCGGCGAGCCGGACGTGGACGGCGCCCGCCGCGTGCCGGTCGGCGTTGTCGAGCAGGTTGGTGAGCAGCCGGCCGAGCCAGAGAGGAATGCCTTCGACGGCCACCGCGGGGGCCAGGTCGGTGGTGCGCCGGTGCGGGCCGGCCGGGCGGCCGAGCACGGTGGCGGCGACCAGCCCGGTGAGGTCGATCCGCTGCCGGGGCCGGTCCTCGGCGCCGCCCGCGTCGAGCCGGGCGAGCAGCAGCAGGTCGGTGGCGAGGCTCTGCAGCCGGTCGGTGTCCTGGAGCGCGCCGTGCACCAGTTCGGCCCGGACGGCCGGGTCGGGGTGGGTGTCGGCGACCTCCAACTGGGTGCGCAGCACCGCGAGCGGGCTGCGCAGTTCGTGCGAGGCGTCGGCGATGAACTGCCGCTGGCGCCGTCCGGAGGCCTCCAGCCGGTCGAGCATCGCGTTCATGGTGGCGGCCAGGCGGGCGATCTCGTCGGCGGTTCCGGGCTCGGGGACACGCCGGTGCAGGTCCCGCCCGGTGATCGCGTCGACCTCGGCGCGGATGGCCTCCACCGGCCGCAGCGCGTGCCCGGTCACCCGCCAGGTGACGACCACGCCGATGAGCAGCAGCAGCGGGCAGGCGACGGCGAGCGCGGCCTGGGTGGTGTCGAGTGCCTCGTCGGCGGCGCGCAACGAGGCGCCCGCGTAGACGGTGACCGGCCCGCCCGGGGTGTCGGCGGTGACGGCGGTGAGCCGCTGGCGGTGGTGGTCGTACAGCGGGTCGACGTCGTCGGTGGTGCGCGAGCCGGTGCGGTGGGCGGCGGTGAGGGCGGTCCGGCCGGCCAGGTTGGGGCTGGCGGCGAGGACGGTGCCATGGGCGTCGACGGCCTGGAGGAAGTCGGTGCCGTGGCCGGCGTGCAGGACGGGCGTCAGCCGCCCCTGGACGGCGAGTTGGGCGACGGACTCGGCCTGCTGCCGGGTGGCGGAGGCGGCGGAGGCGACCAGGTCGGCGTGCAGGGCGGTCAGCAGTCCGGCGCCGGCCAGGGCCAGGGCCGCGGCGAGCACCGTACCGGCGGCGGCGGTGGCCCGGGCGCGCACGGACCGGGGGACGAAGCGGCGCAGCGGGCGTGGGAGCCCGGGGCGGCGCGGCGGGGTGAGGAGGCGGCGCGGGCACAGGCGCGGGCGCATCTCAGCCGCCGTCGGGGGCGAGCCGGTAGCCGGCGCCGCGCATGGTCTGGAGGGCGGCGCGGCCGAACGGGGCGTCGATCTTGCGCCGCAGGGCGTGGATGTGGACCTCGACGATGCTCGGGTCGGCGTCGTGGTCGGCGTCCCAGACGTGGTCGAGGATCTCCCGCTTGGAGACCACCGTCCCGGCGCGCGCGGCCAGGTACTCCAGGATCGCGAACTCACGGGCGGTCAGCTGGGTGGGGTGGCCGGCCCGGACGCAGGTGCGGGCGTTGGCATCGAGGACCAGGTCACCGAGGGTGTGCAGGCGCGGGCGCCGCTGGTCGACCCGGCGGTGCAGGGCGCGCAGCCGGGCGAGCAGCACGACGAAGGAGAACGGCTTGGACAGGTAGTCGTCGGCGCCGGTGTCCAGGGCCTCCGCCTCGTCCCATTCGCCGTCCTTGGCGGTGAGCATCAGGATCCCGGCCCGGCAGCCGCTCGCGCGCAGCCGGGCGCAGACCCGGTAGCCGTTGAGGCCGGGCAGCATGATGTCGAGGACGATCACGTCGTAGGGGTGGCGGTCGGCGAGGGCGAGGCCTTCGGGCCCGTTGTGGGCGGTGTCGACGGTGTGGCCGTCGGCCTCCAGGCCGCGGCGCAGCGCGGTGGCCATCCGGCGTTCGTCCTCGACGACGAGTATGTGCATCCGTTCAGGGTGCCAGGTGGTTCCGCGCGGTCCGTCGGCGGCTTAAGCGGGGGTTCAGGAACGGTCCGCCATGATCGCCGGGCGCGCCCGGGGGGATCCGGGCGCGCTGAGCAGCCAAGGCAAGGAGAACGCCCGATGAGCGACGCCACGTCGTCCACCACCCCGCTCCCGGAAGGCCCGGCGGACCCGGCGGACCCGGAGCAGGCTTCGCAGGCGCAGCCGACCCAGCAGGCGCAGCCGCAGTCGAAGCGGCCCCGGGCGGCGCGGCTGCGCGGTTGGGCGGGCGGACGGGAGCGCCGGATCGCCGCCGGGGTGGCCGCCGTCGCGCTGATCGGCGCGGGCGGGCTGGTGGCACTGGCGGTCGCGCACGAGGAGCACGGGCGCGGGGACCACCGCGGGCTGAGCCGGGCCGAGGGCGGCTCGTCCGACGAGCACGGTGGCCGCAACGGCGGCCGCACCGCGCACGACGGGACCGACGGGACCGCCGGGAGCGACCGGGGCGAGGGACACGCCAAGCGCGGCCGGACCGCCCCCGCCCCGCTCCCCTCCCTCGCCGCCTCGACCGCGCTGGAGAAGGCGCAGGGCGCCGTCCCCGGCGGGCGGGCCGAGTCGCTGCGGCGCGTCGCCCAGCAGGGCGGCTCCGCCGCCTGGGCCGTGGTGGTCGTGGGCCCGGACGGCGTGCGTCACCTGGTGACCGTGGACGGCACCAGCGGTGAGCTGACCGGGAACACGGTCGTCGACGGGTCCGGGCGCTGACGTGGCCCGGCACGCGACGACGATCCGGCACGCGACGACGGCCCGGGCCGCGACGATGACACGGGTCGCGGCCCGCCCAGACGCCCTGGCCGGGGGCACCCCTGCCGAGGGAGCCCCGGCGGGGGCCAGCAAGGTCCCGGCGGTGGACGGCTGGTTCTGGCTGGTGAAGGTGCTGACCACCGGTATGGGCGAGACCCTGTCGGACTTCCTGGCGCACACCGTCGGCCCGGTGCCGGCGGTTGCGGCGGCCGGGCTGTTGCTCGCCGTGGCGCTGCTGGTCCAGCTGCGGCTGCGCCGCTGCGTGCCCGGGGTGTACTGGGCGGTGGTGGTGCTGGTCAGCGTGTTCGGCACGATGGTCGCCGATGTCGCGCACGTCGCGCTGGGCGTGCCGTACGCGGTGTCGGCGGGCGGGCTGGCGGTGGCGCTGGCCGCGCTGTTCGTGCTCTGGCACCGGGTGGAGGGCTCGCTTGCGATCGACCGGGTGACCGGGCTGCGCCGGGAGCTGTTCTACTGGGCCGCGGTGCTGCTGACCTTCGCCCTGGGCACGGCGCTGGGCGATCTGACGGCGGCCACGCTGCGCGCCGGGTACTTGCTGGCCGGTCTGGGCTTCGCCGTGCTGATCGCCGTCCCGGCGGTGGCGGCGCGGGCCCGCTGGGTGGGCCCGGTGGCCGGGTTCTGGTGGGCGTACGTGCTGACCCGTCCGCTGGGCGCCTCGTTCGCGGACTGGCTGGGCGTGGGCGCCGACCGGGGCGGCCTCGGGCTGGGCACCGGCCCGGTGAGCCTGGCGCTGGCGGTGCTGATGGTGTCCGCCCTCGGCCTGGCGGCCCGGGCGCGCCGTCGGCGGAGGGCGGCTGGACGCTCCACCGCCTGACCGTCTACATTGATGTAGACGCTGGAGGCGTAGGGCATCACCCCCCGGACAGCCCTACGCCTCCGGCCTCGCAGGCCCCACGCCCCTGGGCCCCACGCTCACCCAGGCCCCAGGACTGCGGGCCCCCTCCGGCCTCACCCCCGCTCGTCGACCACCCGCCGGATCTTCCCGACCGAGCGTTCCAGCGCGTACGGCTCCACCACCTCGACCGCGACCGTGACGCCCACCCCGTCCTTCACCGCCCGGACGATCGCCTCCCGCGCCGCCGCCCGCTGCTCGGCCGGGGCGTCCGGCCTCGCCTCAACCCGGACGGTCATGTGGTCCAGCCGCCCCTGCCGGGTGAGCCGCAGCTGGAAGTGCGGCGCGACGCCCGGGGTCCGCAGCAGCACCTCCTCGATCTGGGTCGGGAAGACGTTCACCCCGCGCAGGATGATCATGTCGTCGCTGCGCCCGGTGACCTTCTCCATCCGCCGGAAGGCCGGCCGCGCGGTGCCGGGCAGCAGCCGGCTGAGGTCGCGGGTGCGGTAGCGGATGACCGGCAGCGCCTCCTTGGTGAGCGAGGTGAAGACCAGTTCGCCGCCCTCGCCGTCGGGCAGCACCTGGTCGGTGAACGGGTCCACGATCTCCGGGTAGAAGTGGTCCTCCCAGATGTGCAGCCCGTCCTTGGTCTCCACGCACTCCTGCGCCACGCCGGGGCCGACCACCTCGGAGAGGCCGTAGATGTCGACGGCGTGCAGGTCGAGCCGGTCCTCGATCTCGCGCCGCATCTCCTCCGTCCACGGCTCGGCGCCGAAGATGCCGATGCGCAGCGAGGTGCTGCGCGGGTCGACGCCCTGCTTCTCGAACTCGTCGAGCAGGGTGAGCAGGTAGGAGGGGGTGACCATGATGATCTCGGGACGGAAGTCCTGGATCAGCTGCACCTGCCGGGCCGTCATGCCGCCGGAGGCCGGGATGACGGTGCAGCCGGCCCGCTCGGCGCCGTAGTGCGCGCCCAGCCCGCCGGTGAACAGCCCGTAGCCGTACGCGATGTGCACCTTGTGCCCGGGCCTGCCGCCGGCCGCGCGGATCGACCGGGCGACCACGTCGGCCCACATCGACAGGTCGTGCTCGGTGTAGCCGACGACGGCCGGGCGCCCGGTGGTGCCGCTGGAGGCGTGGATCCGGCGGACCTGCTCCATCGGGACGGCGAACATGCCGAACGGGTAGCCCTCGCGCAAGTCGGCCTTGGTGGTGAAGGGGAAGCGGGCGAGGTCGGCCAGGGTGCGGCAGTCCTCGGGGCCGACGCCGGCCGCGTCGAACTTGCGGCGGTACAGCTCGACGTTGTCGTACGCGTGGCGCAGGGTGGCCCGGAGGCAGGTGAGCTGGTGGGCGCGCAGCTCGTCGACGCCCATCCGCTCGCCGGCGTCCAGCAGCGCGGGCGGGATCGGCTCACCCAGGCGCCGGGCGGGCTTTTCGCCACGGCCGGGCTCTTCACCGCAGGCGGGCTCTTCGCCGTACGGGCTCGGGGCGGGTGCGCTGCCGGTCATCGTCGCTCCTCCGCAGGTCGGCCGGGACGGGTGCGCCGACCGATCGTTCGGTCAGGACGACCCGCACGCCAAGTAACCCAGCGCCCGTACCGGCTGTCAAGGGGTCGCACACCAGATCCGGAATGCGAAGTTCCGACCACTTCGGGTGGAGATCGAACACCCACCTTGGCTGGCCGATATGAAAATCATTACAGAAGTTTGACCCGTGCACGGCATCACCCGGCCCGACCGCGTGGTTCAGTAGTGCGGTTTCTCCCCCGCACCCCGGAGTGATCACCGTGCCCACGACTCCCGCCCTGGTCAGCGCGCTGCGCGAACTCGGCGACCGACCCGCCGTCGTCGCCGACGGGCGCGCGATCAGCGGCATCGGCCTGCTGCTCGGCGTCTCCCCGCCGGGCGGCCTGCCCCGGACCCTCGCCCAGCGCGTCGCCGCCCACGCCGCGCTGCCGCCCTCCGCCGCCCGCACCGCCGAACAGCGGCTGCGGCACTGGGCGGGCGTCCTCGGCCCGCCGCCCATCCGGCACACCGTGCTCCACCCCGCCACCGACCTCGCCGTCGAACTCGCCCTCGCCACCCTGCTCGCCGGCGGCACCGTCCACTGCGGCGACCCCCGGCAGGACCCCGAGCAACAGCTCGTCGACCTCGCCGCCAGCGCCACCACCCACCTCAGCCTCCCCTCCACCCTGCTGTGGCGCCTCAGCCGCCGCCCCGACCTCGCCGACCACGACCTCGGCGCCCTGCGGCTCGTCCTGCACGTCGGCCCCGAACCCCGGCAGGACGACGTGTACGCCGCCGTCGACGCGCTCGGCGCCGTCCTCGCCCACGTCCGCGCCCCGCACAGCCACGCCGAAGCCGCCGACCGGCGACTGCGCACCGCCGCCGACGCCGCCGACGCCATCGCCTGGAAACACGCCATAGGCGTCACCGCCGAACAGGTCCAGGCCTTCGGCACCCACCTCGACCACGCCGTCCTGTCCGCACTGCTGCTGACCCTCCAGCAGAGCGGCGTCCTCACCGACCCCGGGCACGGACACACCGAGGCCGAGATCCTCGCCGCCGCCCTCGTCACCCCCGCCCAGCGGCCCCGGGTCGGCCGCTGGCTCGACGCACTCACCCGACACGGCCTGATCACCCGGCACGACGACGTCCACTACGGCCGACCCGAACTCACCGCGGCCGAGGTCCGGGAGGCCTGGCGGCCCGCCGTCGAGACCTGGAACGACGGGCTCGGCCCGGTCGCCGCCCTGGACCGGATCCGGCGCGGCGCACTACGGCTGCCCCGGCTGATCACCGGCGAGGAGGCACCCCGCCCGGCCGCCGCCCCGATCCGCTGGACGGCCGCCCGCGGCTACCTCGGCGCCGCCCTCGGCGCGCTGGTCCGCGGCCTCGCCGAGACCCACGACGGGCCACAGCCGCTGCGCATCCTCGAACTCGGCCAGGACGACGCCGACTCCACCGTCACCCGGGCCCTCGCCACCCGGCCCCGCCCCGGCGCCGACCACCACCAGCTGCCCGACGGCGGCCGCTACGACCTCGTCGTCGCCACCGTGACCGGCCACCCGGACACCGCCGTCCCGGAGCTGGTCGACCTGCTCGCGCCCGGCGGGCAGCTGCTGCTGCTCGCGCCCACCGGCGAACAGCTCGACCTGCTGATCACGGGGAACGCCGAGGCCGGCGCCGGCTCCCCGGCCTCCCCGGGATCCCCTGCCGCCGCGGTCTCCGCCGCCCCCGCCGCCCCCGACTTCCCGGCGCTCCCCGCCGAGCGCTGGCGGGCCGCCCTCACCGCCGCCGGCTGCCCGACCGTCCTCGCGCTGCCCGAGGACGGGCACCCGATGGGACTGCTCGGGCAGCGGCTGTTCGCGGCGCGGATGCCCTGAGCCGCCGCTACCATCGGGCCGTGCCCGACTCCCCCGTGCAGTTCCTGCGGCGCTTGCCGCCCTTGCGCCCCTTCCAGCCCCAGCGGCGGCCGCGGTCGCTCCGGTCCAAGGCCTCCCTGGCCTCCCCGGCCTCCCTGGCCTCCGTCTGCTCCATCGCCTCCCGCTCCTCGATCGCCTCCGTCTGCTCGATCGCCTCCGTCGGGTCCGTCGGCTCGGTGCTGTCGATCGGCTCGGCCGGCTCCGTCCTCTCGATCGGGTCGGCCGGCAGCGTCCTCTCGGTCGGGTCCGCCGGCAGCGTCCTGTCCCTCGGGTCGGCCGGCTCCGTGCTCAGCGCCCTGTCGGCCGGCTCCCGGCTGAGCCTCGGCTCGCTGCTCTCCGCCCGTTCCCGCTGGTCGGTACGGTCCCGGCGGCCCGGCGGCGGGCGGCCCGTGGCCGGGCCGTGAAGCCCGGGTCGTGCACCACCACCCGATGCGTACCATTTCGATACCGAAGCCTGGATGAGCTGCAAGGATTCTCGCCCACCGGGCCCACCCCCGGGTAGGCTCCGCTTGTCCTCCGGCCCTGGCGCAGGCGGCCCCGCGCCGCCGTGCCGCGTTCCGGGGGTGGCACACCCCCCGCGGGCCATTCGGTGGGCACCGCGCACTCGACACCGCGCGCCAGGGCAGTCGCGCGAACGGCGAAGGGCATCGCATTGGCGGATCGGCTCACCGGAGGAGACTCCTCGCTGCTGCGGCGGATCAACGCGGCGGTCACGCTTCGGGCGCTGCGGACCGGCCACTCCGTGACCCTCACTCAGCTCGTCGGCGAGACCGGGCTCTCCCGCCCGACCGTCGAGGGCGTCATCGAGGGTCTGGTCGAAACCGGGCTGGTCGCCGAGGTCGACCAGCCCAAGGAGGACGGCCAGCCCGGCACCGGCCGGCGCGGCCGACCGGCCCGCTGGTTCCGGTTCCGCGCCGAGGCCGGGCACATCCTCGGCATCGAGGTCGGCGTGCACGACATCCGCGTCATCCTCGCCGACCTCACCGGCGAGGTGGTGGGCAGTCACTTCAAGCCGGTCGACGAGACCCTGGACGCCGAGGACCGGCTCGCCGCCGTCCGCACCGCCGTCGCCGAGGTCCTGCGCAAGGCCGGCATCTCCCGCGACAACCTCTGGGCCGTCGGCATCGGCACCCCCGGCATCGTCGACCGCGACGGCACCATCCAACTCGGCACCGCCATGCCCGGCTGGACCGGTCTCGACCTCGGCGCCCGGCTGCGGCGCTCCTTCCGCTGCCCCGTCCTGATCGAGAACGACGCCAACCTCGCCGCCATCGCCGAACACTGGCAGGGCGCGGCGGTCGGCGCCGGCGACGTCGTCTTCGTCATGGCCGGCCTCAGCCCCGGCGCCGGCTCCCTCATCAACGGCAGGCTGCACCGCGGCCACGGCGGGGCGGCCGGCGAGATCGGCGCCCTCCACCTGCTCGGCCAGGAGGTCACCCCCGAGCGACTCCTCTCCACCACCGGCAAGCCGCTCAACCCGCTCGACGAGGCCGCCGTCGCCCGCGTCCTGCGGCTCGCGCGGGAGGGCGACGAGGTGGCGAAGGTCGCCATGGACCGCTTCCTCACCCGCCTGGTCCAGGGCGTCGCCGCGCTCGTCCTCGCCATCGACCCGCAGCTCGTCGTGATCGGCGGCTGGGCGGCCGGCCTCGACGGCGTCCTGGAACCGCTGCGCGAGCGCCTCGCCCAGTTCACCCTCCGCGCCCCCGAGGTGGCGCTCGCCGCGCTCGGCTCCGAGGTCGTGGCGATGGGCGCGCTGCGCGTCGCCCTCGACCACGTGGAGGACCAGCTGTTCGCCGTCGACCCGCCGACCACCGGCAACGGCCGCGCCTGACGGGCGCGGGGGGGGGGCGGCCGGGCC
>NZ_JBHWIJ010000321.1:0-9363 GCF_042732255.1 Kitasatospora sp. NPDC059803
CGGCTAGTGCTGATCTTGTAAGCCCTGCCCGTCGCTGACGGCCAGGCGAAGTGAGCTAGGAATCCCCGTCCTTTAGGGCGGGGAGGATGTCAATCAGGTGCTCTGGTTGCTGGTCGTGGTAGCCCTGCTGTTCCGCCGGTGGACCACCGTCCGGACCCTGGCCGCCCTGGCCGGAGTGGCCGCCATCGCCCAGTGCTTCGTCCAGCAGCATGAGATATGGACCGTGGTGCCGGGCTTTCCGCCGGACTACACCCTCCTGATCATGTCGTCCGGCGCGAACGTGTTGTGGTCCCTGCTGCTCTTCGCCGCCCCCGGCGACCTGCTGGAGAGCACGATCGCCCGCCGACCGCGCGCCGCCGTCCCGCCCGCCATGGTGCTGGTCGCGAGCCTCCTGCTGTCCAACCTGGGCCGCCTCGGCGCACTTCTTCACGAGAGCGCCCTCCCCGTACTTCCCCAGCCCGTGCTGACGTTGATGGGGGCCTGCATCCCGCTGGCCCTGCTCTCGCTCGCATTCCTCCGCTGGGGCCGGCTGCTGCCGGCCGCGACCGCACTGGCCGTCCTCCCGCCGGTCCTCAGTCTCGGCCTCGCCGGCAACGCGTTCTTCACCTGGTACGACAACCAGCTCGGCGATCTCGGCCTGCTCTGCCAGTACCTCCTCACCGTCACCCTGATCGCCCTGACGACAGCAGCCGCCGTCCGCTACCTGAAGCCCGCCCCGGGAGCCCCGAGCCGCCTCGGCGCGGTGTGACCCACCGCCGCACTCTCTCGACTCTCTCGACTCTCTCGACTCTCCCGGCGAACGCCGCGCACGACCTCCCCGGTCGGCGCGGCGTTCCGCTTCGCGGACGTTCCCGGCGGCGCCGTGCCGTGCAATGGGCCGCTTGGGCCATGTGGGTGACGGTGGATCAGGCCGTTCCGGTTACGGGTGAGACGTGTGTTCGGGTGGGCAATTCGGTCCAGGTGGGACGTAAGGCGGATCGGTTCGCGCCAGCGGTCGCGTGCCGGGGGTGGCGGTGGGGTCGGTGGTTCCGCCGGGCCGTCGATCATGGCGGGCGGTCCTGCCGCGTCGTGCGGCGGGCCGCATCCGTGTCCCGCCTGTGAGGAGCGCACCTGTGCCCGACGCCACGATCGACCTGCCGATCAGCTTCCAAGTCCCGGAGGCGTTCACTGACCTCGACTTCTCCGTGTCGGCGGAGGTGAACACCAACCGGCTGATCGAGCGGCTGAACATGGTCGACCCGAAGCCGTCGGACGAGGAGATAGGGGCAGCCGTCCTGACCCAGCAGACGATGTACGAGCTGCTGTCCGCCGCCGGCGCCGTCTACGCGGGCACGCTGCTGTACGGGCCGACGAAGGAGAAGCCCGAGGAGAAGCTGGCCTCGGCGATCCTGACCGTCACCGCCCGCCCCAGCGAGCTGTCCAACGAGCAGACCGTCCACCGCCTGGCGCGCACCATGGGCGCCATCTACCCGGACGCCGAGGTCGGCGTCGTCCGGCTCGAAGCCGGCCCCGCGGTGCTGCTCACCGAGGAGCGCAAGGTCGAGCGCCCGGTGAACCTGCTTGGCGACGGCGGCGGCCCGACCGTGGTCCGTCAGTTGCACGTGTTCGTGCCGATCCCGGGGCGGCTGGCGATGGCCGACTTCGCGATCGCCACGGAGAACCTCCCCGAGTGGGACTCCTGCGTGGAGATCCTCGCCGAGGTCTGCCGCACGATCACCTTCGACACCGCCACCGCGGCCTGACCAGGGGAGCAGAACCATGGACATCGACTACGAGCTCCGCCGCGAACTGCCGTACCTGGGCTTCGACCCGGGCAAGGACAGGATCGTCGGGGCCGTCCACAGCGAGCTGGGCCTCTACACCCGGAACCCGGATCTCGCCATGACCCTCTGGAAGTGGGACCCGAAGGCCCTCACCGCGGAGGACCATTACAAGATCGACCAGCTGCTGCGCATGTTCGTGTTTCAGCGCGACCAGGTCCTCGCCGCGCTCAGCCGCCTCGACGAAGAGTACTTCGACTACGTGGACTCCGATCCGGCCATCGCGGCCCAGGACCGCGAGTTCCAGGGGTTCCTGCCTCTGGAGACCAGCCGCGCGCTCGCCGCCTGGATCGCCGCGAACCCGCAGAGCGCCGCGAAGCCGCAGGAGAGGCTGTCGCGCGATTGGCTGCCCGAGACGTGGGAGAACGATGCGCTGGTAACGACCCCACCGTGGTTGGGGAAGCCCGGCATGACAGAAGAGGAGCGGCAGGCCATAGGCAAGAGGGTCGCGGATGCGATGATGAGAGGGGGCCAGAGGGGCGACGCCGCGTATGTGGTGTCGGGCGTGATCTCCTACGCACACCCCGTGGTTGCCCACAACCTCGGGTCCGTTCCGTCCCTGGCCATGGGCGGTCCTGCCTTCGCGGGTTCCTTCTGGCGGTTCAAGGACAACGGGTACCCGCGCGAGTGGATCGCCGACGGCCGCCTGTACGACCTGATCGACATGGCGCTGGCCCTCCAGGCCGAACTCCAGCTCCAGTGTCTGCTCACCGACCGCGAGTTCACCCGGGTCATCCAGACCCGTGGTCAGGAGTTCGAGTACCTGAAGGCCGAGGCCGCGCGCAAGGCGGCCGAGGAGCAGGGCAGCAGCTTCTGGGCCGTCTTCGGGGACATCCTGGGCATCGTGTCCGCCGTCGCCGGCGTCCTGGCCCTCATCCCGGTCCTCACGCCGATCGCGGGCCCGGTCGCCGCCGTCACCGCCATCGCCGCGCTCGGCGCCCACACCGTGGACGCCGCGATCAAGGGTGACTGGGACGCGGCCACGATCGTCGGCCTGGGCGCGGACGCGCTCGCCGCCCTGCCCGGTGTCGGCGCGGTCGCCAAGAGCCTCAAGGCGGGCAAGGCCATCGTCAAGACGATCGGCACCGGCGCCAAGGCCTCCTACAAGGCCAGCGTCGGCGTCCGCCGGGCCGGGCTCACCTTCCTCGCCGAGACCGGCGGCTCCGGAGCCTCCGACGCGACCAAGGTGTTCAACTACATCGGCACCAAGGGCGCCAAGGTCGTCGGCGCCTCCGAGAAGGCGGGCAAGCTCGCCGGCAAGGTCCTCCAGGGCTCGGTCAACCTCTCCACCCAGGTCCCGCTGGTCGTCGAGATGTCCACGGGCACGGACATGTCCCAGGCGAAGGAGGGTGCGAGCGGCGCCGCGCTGACCGCCAACTACGGTCAGAGCATCGGCAGTTGGGGCATCGTCGGCGATGCCGCCAAGAAGACGGGCACCGTCTCGCTCGCGACGTTCTCCAAGATCATCGGCCGCCGCTGACCCTCGGGCCGCCGTTCGAGCCCGCCGCCCGCACCTCTCGGGCGGCGGGCCGGGGAGCCGGGGCCGGGCGGTGCCGTCTGCTCAGCCGATGTGGCGCCGGTCGAGCCAGGTGAGGGAGTGGTCGGCGAGTTCGGTCCAGCCGTGGTCGACGGTGAGGGAGTGGCCGCGGTCGTCGAAGCGGTGGTAGTCGGTGACGGCCGAGGACTTGCGGTACTGCTTGTGGGTGGAGCGGGTCAGCACGTCGGGCACGGTGTGGTCGAGCTTGCCGGACAGGAGGAGGAGCGGTCCGCGGTCCTGGTTGCGGGTGTCGACCTTGGCGGGGGAGTGGGGGGCGAAGTTGCTGAGGGCGAGCTGGAAGAGCGGGCGGGCGGGGCTGGGGATGGTCCACTCGTCGAAGAGTGCGTCGGATTCCTGCTGGGGGACGGCGTTGGCGAACGCGTAGCGGAACTGCTCGGGGTCGAGCGAGACGGCGCGCTTGGTGTTGCCGGGGTTGCGCAGGAACGCGAAGGCCGACTTGGCCTGGGCGGGTCCGACGGCCTTGACGCCCTTGATCTGGCCGGGGCAGATCGCGACGGCTGCCCGGGCGAGGTTCTGGCCGAGGAGGTGCTGGGCGATGAAGCCGCCGACGGAGTGGCCGACGAGGACGGGCGGGGTGTCGAGGTCGCGGATGATCCGGGCGTGGTGGGCGGAGATCTCGGCGAGGCCGATTCCGCCCTGGGGGTCGGGGTTCCTGCGGGCCTGGGCGACGGTGGCGGGGACGCCGGGCCATTCGGGGAGGATCGGTTCGTAGCCGGCGTCGCGGAACCGGTCGGCCCAGCCCTGCCAGCTCGTGGAGTGCAGCCAGAGGCCGTGGATGAACATGACCGGGGTGCGGTTGCTGGGCATGGCGGGGTCTCTCCTGGTGCGTGAGGGCTGGGGATCGGATCGGCGGCCGGTCGGGGCCCGGTTTGGGCCCGGTTTGGGCCCGGTCGGGGCGCGGTCGTCCGATCCAAGAAGTAGAAGGAGCGTTCTCTCTACTCCTCCAAGGTAGAACGATCCTTCTGTTAGCGTCAAGCCATGACGACGAGAGATTCCGCGCCACCGCGCGCTCGCATCCTGGCCGCGGCGATGCGGCTCTTCTACGCCCAGGGCGTGCGCGGGGTGGGCATCGACCAGCTGATCCGCGAGTCGGCGGTCGCCAACGCGACCTTCTACCGGCACTTCCCGTCCAAGGACGACGTCGTGCTCGCCTACGTCCACGAGCACGACCGGCTCTTCCGCGCGGCCGCCGCCGCGGTGGCGGACCTTCCTCCGCGCGAGGCCGTGACGGCCCTGTTCACGGGCATCGCCGACGAGTTCTGCGCCCCCGGCTTCCGCGGCTGCCCGTTCATCAACGCCGCCGCCGACTACCCCGACCCCGACCACCCGGTCAGCCGCGCGATCCAGGAGCACATGGACTGGTTCCGCGCCCTGCTGGCCGGCCTGCTCGCCGCCACCGGCCACCCCGACCCCGACCGGGCGGCCGACACCCTGCTGATCCTGCGGCACGGCGCGATGAACCAGAGCCGCTTCACCGCCCCCCCGGCGGTGCGCGAGGCGCTGGCGGCCGCCGTGGACGCCGTCCTCGGCTAAAAAGCAGGCAGAGTGGGGCGCGCCATCTTGGGTCGTCTGGCGGGGCCGGCGCGTGAGGCGGGGGTTGGGTTGCGGGGGGTGGGGGGGGGTGCGGTCCCCCCACACCACTTAAAAAACGCTGCCACCCCCCCCCCCCGGGGGCCCCCCACTCTGCTCTCCCGGCCGCTACGCCCGGCGTGTGCGTCGCGTGCGTTGCGTGCGTCGCCGGGGCCGGTCCGGATGGTGGAGGGTGGTCACTCTCCGGAGCGGTCCTGGCGCAGGCGGGCCGAGGCGAAGGCGGCGATGAGCCAGCCGAGGCCCAGCAGCGCGCCGCCGCCGAGGCCGGCCATGGCCACCGGGGATCCGGCGTTCGCGAGCATCAGGGCGGGTGCCTGCGCGGCGGTGTCGCGCGGGGGAACGGGCGCGGGGTGGGTGCCGGCGGGGTGTTCGGCGGCCGACGTGTCACCGGGGGTGGTGCCGTCGGGGTGGTTGTCCCACTGGCCGGGGCCGGGGTGGTGGTCGCCCCAGCCGCCGTGGCCACCGGAGTTGTTGCCGTCGCAGCCGCCGTGGTCCTGGTCCTCGCAGGGGGTGCAGGCCACGATGGTCACGGTGTTGCTGGTCGCGGTCACCGGGGTGCCGTCGGGGGTGGTGCCGGTGACGGTCGCGGTGTCGGTGATCTTCCCGGCCTGCACGTCGGCGTCGGCGGTGGAGTAGGTCGCGGTGCAGGTCGTGGACGCGCCCGGGGCCAGGGTGGTCACCGGGCAGGAGACGGCCGGGGTGCCCGGACCGGAGTCCGTCACGGCGAGCGAACTCAGCGCCACATCACCGGTGTTGGTGACGGTGAAGGTGTAGTGCAGGGCCTGGCCGGCGGCGGAGAACGAGGTCTCCTGGACGGCCTTGACGATCTTCAGCCCGGCGTAGGGCACGGTCACCTTGTTGCTGGTCGAGGTGACGGTCCGGCCTCCGGGAGCGCTCCCGGTCACCTGGGCGGTGTCGACGACCTTGCCCGCGGCGACGTCGGCGTCGGTGGTGACGTAGGTCGCGGTGCAGTTCTCGGAGACGCCCGGCGCGAGCGGGCCGGTGGGGCAGGTGACGGTCGGGGTGCCGGGGCCGTTGTCCACCACGCCGATGTTGGTCAGCGGCTGGGCGCCGGTGTTGGTGACCGTGTACGTGTAGTGGATGGTCTGCCCGGCGGCGGTGTACTGCGCCTCGGCGGCCTTCTTCACCACGGTGATCGCGACCAGCGGGGTGTTCACCTTGTTGCTGGTCGTGGTGACGGGCTGGCCGCCCGGGTCGGTGCCGGTGACCTGGCCCTGGTCGGGCACGTTCTGGGCGGCGACGTCCGCCGCCGTCGTGACGTAGGTGGCCTGGCAGGTGGTGGACTGGCCGGGCGCGAGCTGGTTGGTTCCGCAGCCCGAGACGGTGACGCCGGGCGTCAGGTCGGTCACCGTCACGCCGGTCAGCGCGACCTGGCCGGTGTTGGTGACGGTGTACGTGTAGTTGAGCGTCTCGCCCGGGGCCTGGAAGTTCGGCTGGACGGCCGACTTCGTGATGGTCAGCGCCCGCAGCGGCACGACGACCTGGTTGCTGGTCGAGGTCACCGTCTGGGTGCCGACGGTGCCGGTGAGGTTCGCCGTGTCGGTGATCGTGCCCGCCGCCGCGTCCGCGGCGGTCGCGGTGTAGGTGGCGGTGCAGTTCTCCGTGGCGCCGGCCGCGAGCGGGCCGGGCGGGCAGGTGACCGTCGGGGTGCCGGGGCCGGTGTCGGTGACCGCGATGTTCGTCAGCGGCACACCGGCGTTGTTGGTGACGGCGTAGGTGTAGTGGATCGTCTGCCCCGCGACGAACGAGGACTCCGCCGCGGACTTGTCGATCGTGGGGGTGGGGACGTTGACCAGCACGGTGGTGGTGCAGCCCGTCGCGGTCGCGCAGGTGCCGCCGGCGATGGTGGGCGCGACGTTGTTGGTCAGCGCGTAGTTGCCGGTGTCCGGGCTGTTGACCGTGACCTGGTACTTCACGGTCACGGTGGACCCGGCGGCGGGCGGCGCCGTCAGCGTGCCCGACCAGGTCAGGGTGTTCCCGGTGACGGCGGCCGTTCCGGAGCTGGCCGTGACGGAACCGGGCACCAGCGTGCCGTCCGTCAGCACGGCCGAGAGGTTGTCACTGAAACCCGCGAAGGTGGCCGGGTTGGTGCCGGTGTTGGTGACGGTCTCGGTGTAGGTCAGGGTGTCGCCCTCGTTCACCGGGCCGGTCGGGGAGACCGACTTGGCGACGGTGTAGGAGGTGCCGGCCGGAAGGTTGCAGTTCCCGCTGTCCTGGGTGGAGGAGGCGCCGTAGAAGGGGTGCCCCGTCGCGGCGATGACAGTGGTGGGCAGCGTCGCGGTCGAGGAGGCGGTCGGCACCGAGTTCAGCTTCTCGATGGTGCCGTTCGCACGGAAGATGTAGACGTTGCCGCCGGACTGGGCCAGACCGTAGATGGAGTCCGGGGTGGTGCCGATCTCGGTGATCGTGTTGTCCGGGTGGATCCGGAAGTAGCTGGTGGGGTTCTGGAAGAACGAATCGAACGCGACCCCGAGGACGTCGCCGTCGGACAGGGTCACGAAGTCACCCGAGGAGACGAGTGTGGCGGGGTAGGAGACGGGGAACAGCGTGCTCACCCCGGTCGCCGGGTTGAGCGTCCAGATCTGGTTCGAGAAGAACGACGCGACGAACAGGCTGCCGTCCGGGCGGGAGCTCAGCGCGTTGAAGTCGGACCCGAAACCCGCGGCCGGACCGGTGATCACCACCGAGCTGGTCTCCGCGCCGGTGGCCGGGTTGATCGTGTACAGCGTCGGCGGGCTTTCGTGCCAGGACACCCCGTACAGCGTCGTGCCGTCCGCACTCCACGCGATGTCCCCGTAGTCCCGCACCAGCGGCACGTCGGACAACTGCGTACCGGTCGGACTGTACGAGTACAGCTGGTCACCGCCACCGCCGGTGTTCACCCACAACGGCACCGGCGGACAGGTCAGCGCCCGGGGTCCTGACTTCCCGTCTGCGCCGTTCGCACCGTTCGCGCGGTCCGCGCCGTCCGTGCCGTCCGCAGGTGAGGCGACGGCAGGTCTGACGGATGCCGTCTCCTGCGCCGGGAAGGCGTGCGCCGGGAAGGCCTGTGCCGAACCTCCTCCCCAACCCGCCGTCACGCCGATGACCGCCAGTCCGATCGCCGCGGCGAGCCTGCCGCGCGACCGGCCGCGTCTGATCCCTGCCATACCGTCTCCGTTCCAGTCGGGCGTGGTCACCGCAAGGCGCCACGCCGCAGTATCGAGATAACGCGAGGTGTTTTTGTGAACACTTTGAGTAACGTGACATGGGTTGGCTCGGGCCGCCATCCGGACCCGAACCCCTTGCGACCGCTGGGTGTCGGCCACCTGGCCCCATCGCGGCCCCTCGCGTGGTGCCCTGCGGCCGTCGGCCCCCGGCCACGTGATGGTCTGACCGGTCGACGGGGATCCTTCGGCCCGCACCGAAGGATCCCCGCCCTACCGTCGATGCATCGTCGTCCCCGGCTCCCAGCACGTCGACCCGGCCCGCTGGAGCCCGCTGATCTACAACTTCCGCCACTACTACGGACCCGGCCCCGAGCTCGGCCACAGCTTCCGCACCCAGACGCCCCGCTGAAACCGCTGAAGCTGCTGAAACCGTTGAAACCACTGAAACCGTTCTGCCGCTTGCGCGAGAGAGTGTCAGCCCCACCTGCCAAGGTGACGGGCATGGATCTCGACACCTTCTGGCAGATCATCGACGACACCCGCGCCGGCGCCGCCGACGAGAGCGAACACGCCGACGCGATCACCGAGCACCTCGCCGGCCTGGCACCCGATCAGATCGCGGACTTCGACCGGCACTACGCGCAGCAGAAGGCCCGCTCCTGCACCTGGCTGCTCTGGGGCGCGGGCTACCTCGTCAACGGCGGCTGCAGCGACGACGGCTTCGACTACTTCCGCGACTGGCTGATAGGCGCCGGCCGAACCCTCTTCGAACAGGCCCTCGCCGACCCGGACAGCCTCGCCGAACTCCTCACCCCCGACCAGGAGGAACTGGAGGCCGAAGACCTCGCCTACGCGGCCACCCATGCCTACCGCCAACTCACCGGCGCCGACCTCCCCTCCAACGGCATCACCTCCGGCCCCCCGGCCGGCGAGCCCTGGGAGGACGAAGACCTCCCCACCCTCCTCCCCCACCTGTCAGCCCGCTTCGCCGACTAGCCCCCGCCCACCGGACGTCACGCGCCGCCGTTTCCACCTCGGGGAATTATGTAGACCAACCGTCATATTCCTCGGCCCCCCAGCCCGCCAGCCTGGGGGGCACGGCGGCGGGGTGTGTCCCCGCCCCCCCCCCGCCCGCGGGGACCCGCGGCGCGGGGCCCCCCAACCCCCCCCGCCCGCGGGCCCCCGGGGCCGCCCCCCCCCCCCGACGGGGGCGGGCTAGCCCTTC
>NZ_JBHWIJ010000322.1:0-9340 GCF_042732255.1 Kitasatospora sp. NPDC059803
AGCCTGGCTTTACCGCGGTAAAGCCAGGCTCGACCCGCAGACACCTCAATCCCGCCATGCGGGGAAGTGAGCACGGAGACGGCAAGTGTTGCCCGCTGACCGCAGGCAAACTCACTGGGCTTTACCGCGGTAAAGCCCAGCAGCCTCACATCGTCTCGGTGAGGATGTGGAGCAGAAACCATACGGAGAAGCCGCACCACACCACGGTGAACACGGCCCGGCCAGGCTTCGTCCGAACCCGAAACCAAGCCCGCGTCCGTTCGGACAACGTGTCCCCAGCCTCCCGGCTCCACAGCCCGTATACCTCGGCGGCGGCGCCGGTACCAAGCAGCAGGCCCCACACCAGATCAGCGGACATCAGGATCTCCTCCGTCAGTGAGTAGCGGCTCGGCCTGGTAGCGGAGCCGACAGCGGCAGTTGCGGATCAACGCCGGCGGGGCGATCGGATCGCCCGGATACCTCAACGGGTAACCGTCGGCGGAGAAGGCTTCCAGCACCGGAAGCGTCTGTCCGTCCAATTCCTGGTGTGCCGGCCGGACCCGCTCGTCCCCGCGGCTCATCCAGGTACGAGTGACCTGTGGCCCGCACGCGGCGGCCGATGCCTCGGCCGCGCCGTTCACGGCGGCCGCGGCGATGCTACGCGCGGCGTCGTCGGCGAGCCGGCGGGCGTTGTCGGCAAACAGGCCCCGGGTGTGACCCACCAGCTGCTCCAGCGTAAGCCCCGGCTGGTCGTTCTGGACGGCCGTGATCGCGTCCGCGACATCGGCGAGGAACGCCCGGATCGAAGCGGCACCCAGAGTGACGGCGTCCAGGGTGGCGGCGTGAAGTCCGCCGGCAGCGGCACCGAGGACCGCCGAGTTCGCAGCCACGCCAGTGAGAGCGGCGATGCACTCCGCAGCGGTGGCCTGCACCGTCAAGGCGACGAGGGGCTCAAGGGTGGCCACGCTCTCCTCCACCCACCGGTCCGGAACAACGGCCTTCGCCGCGTCGATCGGGGTGTCCCCGGACCGGGTGTCAACTTCGTACGGCCCCGGCTGCCAGTACCTCGTCCGGCTGCGTAGCTTGGGGGAGCGTAGCCGGGCCGCGATGACCTCGGCCTGGCGGGCGAGCAATGCGTCCAGGGCGGCGCTCGCCGCACCGCGAAGCCGTTCTTCCTCCGCTTCCGGCACCTCCCACCCTGCCACCGCCGGAGTGGCCCCCGAGACCGGAAGTGTCTTCACCTCCTGGGCCGCGGCCACCGCAACCGCCGCAGGGCCAGGACCAGGCCCTCGATCTGCCGCCGCACGGACCCGGTCGACTGCCGCCGCAGCCGCGCCGGCGGTGCTGATGCCGCCCACCCCCCGGACCTGGGCCACCGCCTCTGCGGCGGCTACGCCGGGCACCGGGCGCGCGGGTCCGCGCGCGGCGCCGACCGCATCGGCGGCCGCCCCTCCTCCGGCCGGGTCCTGGTCGTCGGCACCGCGCGCCTCCGCGACGGCAGCGGCAGCAGCAGCCCCGTCCTGGCCGCTGGGCGGCTGACCGTTGGTCTGCGCTGCGCCGACGAGCCCAGCCGGATCGCCAGCTACCTGGCCGCCGCCAATCCCAAGCTCTGCGGCGTCCTCGGGACGGGCCGGCACCGGGGCCTTCTGCGGAGAAAACCAGAGCGCACGCGTCTGAGGGTTGTCGATCGTGTCCCGGCCAGCCGCCTGGCGGTACTCGTCCGCGGATATCAGCCCAGCCGTCCACTCCTCCCGGAGAACCTTCAACCGCTCCCGGCGGGGCAGGTCCAGCACCTCGACGTCGGAGGTGTCGATGTATGGCCGCCACCCCTCATCGACGTCGATGTCCGGCAGAAACGCGGAGGCGATCACGTCGAGATGAGGGATGGCGGTGATCGTCCAGAAGGTGAACTCGTCCTGCTCGGCATTGGCATATGTCTTGCCCGCGGTGGAGCCGAACATCGCCTCACTCACGCCGAACGCGGCCAAGATCTCGTCCTTGCTGGTGCCCGCCAGCTCCTTGTAGGCCATGTCGCGCGGCCGGGTGCTGGTGTCGATGAACTGCACCCCGCCCGGCCCAGTGCCGATCACCGCGAGCTGACCGGCGTGGTCGACCCCGGGTGAGAACCGGGCCTCGATGCGGTCAAGCTGGCGCTCGGTCGCCCCCTTGAGATCGACACCCACGATTCCGCCCGGACGTCCGTCCCGACGCAGGAAACTGACGTTGTAGAGGCGGGCCAGGTGGTCCAGGTCGATCGAGATGCCAGCGGCCTCCAGCGGCGTGATCCCGCTGAACGGATCGGTCGGGTGCGGGTCGCGGACCCACCGGACCCGCTCCGGCGCGAGCTCCCGCAACCGACCCGTCCGCGTGGTGAACTCGAAATGGGAGAGGTAGTCCCCGCTCGGGTCCGGAACCGGCCGCACCCGGTCGGGTGGCAGGAGATCGAGGCGAGTGATCGTGCCGAGCCGAGACTTCGTGACCTCGACGAAGGCGCCCTTTTTGCTGAGCAGCACCTGCGCACTGAGACGCTTCCTGAACACCCGGCCGGTCTCCAACGGATTGGCCTGACCGTTCAGCACCCGGTAGAGCGGATGGTCGCTCAGGATCTCGCTGTGCTCGCCCGGCTTCTCGCCCCGGCCGATTGAGAACGGCCGGCGCGCCTGGTGCCCCGAGATGGTCTCCACCGACTTGAACACCCAGACACCTTGCTCGTACCCCTCGCTGATGACCCGCTCCAGGTCCCACCCGTCAGCCCGGCCCTCCGTGCCGTACTCGGCGGTGATCCCCGGCAGCGACGCCCACGACCCGTTCCACCCCTTCGACTCCATCTCGGTTGGCGCCGGCCGGGTCACCAGGCGGCGCAGCCCCGGTGCGAGGCGCCACCCCATCAGGCATCCTCACTGGCCAGCCACAGGCCAGCCGCCATCACGAACGCCGAAATCACGGCCGCGCCGCACAACGGGTGGACCATGAACGCCACGGCGGTCACGGACAACGTGCCCACGACGACCAGAAGAAGCCCGACAAGCTCCCGGGAGGGGAGCGCCAGCTGCGGCGGCGAAGGCGGGGAAGGCTGCGAGGCCGGAGGAGTCGTCACCCGGCGGACCGTAGGCACCGGTGCCCCTTACGTCGCGCCCTCACACCAGCCGGTGCACATACGCCTCAACACCCCGCCGGCTGTACGTGTGTCCGGGCACCATCCGCGCCCCCGCCGGAGCCTGCGGCGTCGGCAAGCGCTTCGCCCGCCGGCTCTGATCCCCGCCGATCAGATGCCGATTGTCGAGCAGCGCCGAGCACTTCTCATCGGCCACGTCCTCATATGGGCGCCTGCACCCCTTGCAGTACACCTCCAGCGCCGTCACCCGCTGCTGCGCCCGGGACAGGAAGCTTCCGCGGAAGTCGGCGTACCGTGCAACATCGGCAGGGACAGGAAGCTCAGCGGCGACCACCCACTCATGGTCGGCGGGCTTGGTGCTCTTCGTGGAGTCGGACGTGTTGCTCACAGGCTTCCCCTCGTCGGTCGTTGAGAAGCCCTGTCTCCACTCCAGAGCCTCACATCAACAGGTACGGAGAAGCCCCCTGTTTGGTTACACCACCACCCTAGAACAGCGAAAAGCCGTGGCCTCGCACCATTTGAGAGGTACGAGACCACGGCATACAGTCGCTGTCCCTTGCTAGCTCAGGCGGACTGCTTGGTGTGTTCGTCGAGACGCTCAAGCACGATCCGTGCGACCTCAAAGGCCTCATTGAGTGTCATGTTGGCGCAGAGCGCGTTGGCCACGGCAACGGGGTCCGTCCAGTTCAACCCGTCTGACAACGGTTCCTGGGTGGTCCCCGGAAGGGTACCGCTCGCTGCCGAACCGCGAGGTGTGGGGAACTCGGAGGCAGCACGATCAGGCTCTACCGCGGTAAAGCTGGGTCGTACCTCCGGGCTCTCTTCAGCAACGGGGCTGCGGTTCGGCTCCCCAGCCTCTGTGGAGTCCTCAACAGTCGATGGTTGCAGGGAGGTCGTCGTTTCAGCGCCCGAGGACCTGCCAGACAGATCCTCCTCAGTCCGGCCTGGGCTCGATGCCGGTTGGTCAACCCGCTGAGTCTGTGGACTGGTGCGTACCGAGCGGGCAGTCTGCTTCCGTGCACCCCTCGGGATCTGAGCCTTCTCTTGCCTCTCCTGTTCCAACTCCTCCAGGAAGTCCTTCAGCGCTGCACGCTGAGCCTCAGGGAGAAGATCGCGAACGGCCTTCGTTGCGAATCGCCGGAGCTCGCGGAAGGGGATCCCTTGGGCGGCTGCCTGCACCTGAGGGTGAAGCCCAAGGATCGCCTTCCGCTGGGAGATATATCCCTCGGACCAACCCTCTGCAGCCGCAGCCTCACGCTGGCTGGGGTACTCGGCCACAATCGACATGACGGCTTGCGCGTCCTCGACCGCGTCGAAGTCGCGCCGCTCGACGTTCTCGTCGTAGGCAGCACGCATCAGAGAAGCACGAGTCTTCGCGACATCGTCGTTGACGGCACCGAACAGCTCAGCCCGGCCGTACTTCGTGGCGGCCATCTGGCGACGGCAGCCATTGATGACGATGTAGTCGTAGCCGCGGGTCAGCTCCCCCTCGTCCGGGTAGAGCTTGAGGTATGCGGCCCGGGTGACGACCAGCACACTCTGCCGCTGAATCCTCCCGATCGACGCCAGGTCCGACAGATCCCCCACAGTGCTGCGAGGGTTGTGCGGATTGGGCAGGAGACGGTCGGTTTTGAGGGTGACCAGACGCGAACCGGGAGGCTCGGTGGGCGGCCGATCGTCGCTGGCCTCGGGACCGGGAAGGAGATCGGATGAATTGATTCGCCTACTACCCATCAGCGGGACATCCCCCGGCGCAGCTGTCGAACGATGGTCATCTGAATCTCCAACGCGAGGTTCGTGAAGTCCGCGAGGCATTCCTGAGCGACTCGCGACTTCGGGTACTGCGTCACGACATGGCCAGTGATTGCCGCCTTCGAGTGCAGCTTGTAACGGCGGATGACGGTGTTCGCGACCTTCCATCCGAACTTAGTGAAGTGCTTCCTGGTGTCGTCCCGGTCCGCCTCGCCATCGCGCGGATCCCAGTTAGATACGACAATCGTGAACGGGATACCTCGCGGAAGGACGACCTGCTGGATGGTCTCCTGAGTGGTTGGCCAGCCCAGCGGCTCTGGCTCAACCGGGACGATCACGTGATCGGCATTATCGAGTGCCGCGCGGATCGCGTCGGCTACTCGGCCCTCACCGAGGGGATCGCCCGAGTTGTCATCGCGGGCCTCGGGGGGGTACCAGCCGGGAGTGTCGACGATGACGTACTCGACGGCCGTGGAGTCCCGAAGCCGCTTGAGCGTCTCAAGGTCGTTATGCGCCTCGGCGAAGACGAATGGCAGCGTCTCCCCAACGCGGCTGGCCCACCAGGACGCGGACCCTTGAGGGTCGACTGACAACGCTGCTACGGGTGCAAGCCAATCGATCGGCTTGACCTCGACGCCCGCGAGCGCCTCAGCGATGGTGGCGGAGAGGTTGACGGTGATGGTGCTCTTGCCGACCCCGCCCTTGCGGTTGAGGACGACAATGATCGTGGCCATGCGATGGTGCTCCTAATCCGTCGACTTCCCAGGCCTGACAGCCTGGTACTTCGGACTTCCGTTGACTTCCCGAGGTGGTCCCCGGTACTTCGGACCGGGACAGCATGTCAGATACCCGCACAAAGCTCACAACCCGCGTCGTGTCTGTGTGTCTCCGGCCTTGAAGCATCCCAGCTTTACCGCGGTAAAGCTCCGTCAGCCGGCTCGATACCCCGGATCCGACGCCGACGAGCTGTCGGTTGACCGGGAGGCTTCGCGTGCTTGTCGGGCGACGGCCCAGGCGTTCTCGCCGGACAGTTTGATCCGGCGGAAGTAGAGCTTCATCGCGGTGCTGTTCCTCGCCCAGTCGCCGAGTTCGGCGATCGTGTCTTCGGGGACGCCTGATTCGTACAGCTCGGTCGCACCGCCGGCCCGCAGGCCATGGGCAGTCACCGATGTTGCGGTCGGCAAGTTGAGCAGCGCGTTGTAGCCGAGCTCGGCCCGCTCGACCTCGGATAGGTGCGCGACCCGTGCGAACGCCTTCTTGGCCAGGTCCTTGACGTACCCGTTGATGGCCTCGCCGGAGAGCATGCTCAGCTCCACCCAGTCACCTGTGGTGAGCTCCTGGTCCTCCTTCGGCCGTCCGTCCGGGTGCTTCGGCCGGGTCTGCGGGGTGAGCCGGATGGCGAGGCGGCCGGCCTTGTCGAGCGCGCGGAACAGCGCCTCGTCCTGCGGTTGGTGGATGAGGCGGCCGTACTCCAGCCAGGCCCGCATCCGGCGTACCGGGCAGATGTGCGGGGCGTCGTCCCGGGCCGGGATCCACGCCTCGAACACGCTGCCGTCCTTGCGGGTCTTCCGGTCGACCAGGCGCACAGCGATGCCGTCGCGGTGCAGGGTGATGTGGGTGACGACCAGGTGGGCGAGCTCGATCCGGCGGCTGAGCAGGTGGAAGCCGAGGGTGGCGATGGCGGCGTTGCGCCGGTCGGCGGGCCGGCCGCGCGAGTCGCAGACTGCGACCATCTCCTCCAGGTCGAGCTCGCGGACCGCCGGGCTCTGCTTGTTGGTGTGCTTGCGGTTCCACGCCGTCCGGTACGCCGCGATCATCCTGGTGACCTCGCGGGTGCCGGGCCTCGTGTTGCCCGGGGTCTCCTCCTCCTGCCAGGTGACCACCGCGCTCTTGTAGACCGCGATGGTGTCCGGGTCGAGCTCCCGCTTGATCAGGTGACCGACGTACTCGATCAGCGTGGCGGTGGTGCACGGCAGCGCGACGCGGCCGCGCTCCCCGCACCAGGTGCGGAACAGTCCAATCTGGCTGCGCCGGTTGCGGCTGGTGTTCTCCGGCGCCGCCGACTCCAGCAGCTGGGCGACGTCCTCGGAGATGACGTAGTCCGCGGCGCTGTACTGCGGCGCCACGAAGGCGGCCGGGAGCGGGCGGCCGGCGACCAGCACGGTGTCCCGGGTGAACGTGGACACGTCCAGGCCCAGCCCCGTGGGCCGGTCGGGCACGGCCGGGAACGGGGAGCCGGCCGTCTCGACCAACTCCCCGTCCACGACCTCGACGTCGCTGCTCACCATGCCGTGCTGTCGTCGTCCGGGGCCAGCCGGAACGAGGTGGTCTGGATGTCTCCCGGCGCGAAGTGGCTGCTGCCGACCGCACCGTCCGGGACGGCGGCGACGGTGATGCCCAGGGACGCGAACTCGGCGTGCTCGCGCCACCGTTCGGCCTGCCCCACCAGGTGGGCGATGTGGGCGGCCGCCTGGTCGGGCCGTCCGGCCGAGAGCGCGGTGTCGGCCGCGCCGTGGGCGTACGCCGCCTTGCGCAGCGAGACGCCGTCACCACCCTGGCGACGCTCCTGCTCGGCGCGGCGGTACACGAAGCCGGCCAGCTGGTTCACTCGCTCCAGCGCGGCCGCCACCCGGCCGGGGTCGACGGCGCCCCGGTGCGCCTCGGTGCGCAGCTCGTCAATCTGCCGGCCGTAGCGGCGCAGCTCGGCGGCGAGCCGCTCGTTGGCCTGCTCCGCGAGCTCGGCCCGCTGCTCGGCGGCCGCCAGCGCGGCGGCCTGGTCCGGCGCGCTCATGCGGCGACCGGGCCGGCGGCCCACGGGTCCGGGACGGGGGTGGCCGCGACCCAGCCGGTGGCCGTCTCGTACTCCATCTGCGAGGTGACGTGGCAGAGGCTGGGCTGCTCGTCCCCGTAGAACATGACCTTGAGCCGCTGGCCGGCGGTGTCCGTGATGACGCCTTCGCGCCCGTCGTGGCGGACCCGGCCGCCGAGCGCGACCGTGACGCCCAGGCGGCGCTCCAACCGGTAGTAGGCCCGGATGTGCTCCAGGGCGGCGGCCTGCCGCTGCCGGGTCTGGGCCTCGGCGCGGTCTTCGGGGTCGTCGTACGTCATCCGGGTCTCCTTGACGGGGTGTGAGCTGCGCGGGAGCGGCGGGCGTGTGGCCGGGGGCGTGTTCACTCGGTGGCGGGGGCGGCGTGGGGTTCGAGGATGTCGATCACCGCGCGCAGCGACTCGCGGATGGCCTTCTCCCGCCGGTCCCACTGCCGCCGGAGCTTCTGCGGGTCCGGGGTGGAGACCAGGTTCGGCTGCTGCAGCAGCAGGTCGACGGCGGCCAAGGACTCCCGGGCCCGGTAGTAGGCGTCCATCAGCGGATCGAACCGGGCGACGGCGGTGGCCTCGATCCGGCAGGCCCGGTCGGTGCAGCGGATCTCGGCGTGGACGAGGAGGTAGCCGTCGTCGTCGGAGGTGACGGTGACCGGCAGGACGGCGTCCGGATCCCGGAGGCACGGGTGGTTCTCGGCCAGCCCGGTGCGGGCCTCCTCGTGCAGGCCCGGGTAGCCGCCGACCCCGGCCAGCAGGTCGGCGGTGATGCCGCGCTCGTAGACGTGGGTCACCGAGACGGGCAACTCCCGGCCGGGCACGGCCTGTTCGGGGGTCGGCCGGGAGTTGCGGGCGCCGGGGTAGTCGGGGTGCGCGCGCCAGCGCTGGGCCAGGTCCACCAGGTCGACGCCGTTCGCCGCCCGGCCGAGCAGGGAGGCCGGGGTCGTGCCGTCGGCCTGGTCCGCGATCTCGCCGACCCGGGCCAGCCGGCGCTGCAGGGCGCGCCGGGTGGAGTGGTGCAGCCCGGGGGCGGCCAGCTCCTCGTGCAGCCGGGAGCGGACGAAGCCGACGTAGTCGTGGAGCCGGTCGGCGGGACGGCTGGGCGGTTCGGGCGGCACGGGCGGTCCTGTTCGGGTGGCTCAACTGCACTGCGGCAAAAGTGTGTTGGTGATCAGTCTGCCATGCCGTCGACCCGCCGCTCGACGTCCCGCAGGTGCCGCAGCGCGGCGTCGGGATCCTTGGTCGCGAGCTCTTCGAGCCACGGGTTGCCGGGGTGCTCGTCGTGGCCGTACCAGAGCAGCGACATCTCCCGGAAGAGCCGCAGGGCGTGGAGCTGCTGGATCGGCCCGGTGGCGTGGGCGTGGGCGAGCACCTGGTCGAGCTGCGGGAGCAGGTGGGTGAAGTGCTCGCGCTCGGCCGCCGGCACGGCCGGGTCGGCGGTACGCTCGGCGATCCGGGCCCGGACGAAGGCGGCGAGCTGGTCGAGCAGGTGCCCGATCGGTGCCCGGGGGCCTGTCGACGTCGCCACGGTGCTCTCCTGCGCGCGAAGGGGTCTGACGGGGGAAAGCCTCTCACACCGGTTACCTCGTATATTTGACATTATACGAGGCTAACGGGATTAGCCAGCGACACAAGGGGCCGAGTGGGTGTAGGGGACGCGGTGCGCGGCCGGCTTGC
>NZ_JBHWIJ010000323.1:0-9149 GCF_042732255.1 Kitasatospora sp. NPDC059803
GCCCTTCCCCCAGGTGCCGCCGTCACACTGCGGTGGGCCTCGGGACGATCCAGAGCTCGGCCGGGCCGCTTATGATCACGGACTCCAGACGGGCCGGCGTCGGGCTGGCCGGGTCCAGGGCGCTGCCGGGGTAGGCGCCGAAGAGGCCTTCCAGGGCCACTTCGGCCTCCAGCCGGGCCAGGGGTGCGCCGAGGCAGAAGTGCGGGCCGTAGCCGAAGGACAGGTGCTCCTTGTCGGGGCGGGTCGGGTCGAAGTCGTCCGGCCGGTCCGGGTGGACCTCCGGGTCCCGGCCGGCCGCGCCGAATCCGAGCAGGATCGGCTCGCCCTGGCGGATGACCACGCCGTCGCCGAGGTCGATGTCCTCCAGCGGGTAGCGGAGCGGGATGTGCATCACCGGGCTCTCGTGGCGCAGGGTCTCCTCGATGACGTCCTCCCACGCGAGGGTGCCCTCGCGGACCTGGGCCAGGTAGCGGGGGTGGGTGAGGAGCGCCTGGACGGCGCTGGTGATGAGGTTGACCGCCGTCTCGTACCCGGCGCCGAGCATCAGGAAGAGCTCGTCGCGGGACTCCTCCTCGGCACGGCCCGTGTCGCCGCCGGTGCTGACGGCGGCCACGTCGCTGGCGAGGTCGGGGCCGGGGTCGCGCCGTTTGAGCTCCAGCAGTTCGACCAGCACCACGTTGATCTCCGCCCGCGCGACCGTCATCTGCTCGGTCGTCGCCGTCGTCGTCAGCAGGGTGTCCATCGACCGGCCGATCTGCGGCCGCATGTCGGCGGGCACGCCGAAGAGGTCGCAGATCACCGTCATGGTGAGCGGGAGCGAGAGGGCCCGGCGGATGTCCACGGCCTCGCCGGGGGCGAGGTCACGGAACGCGCCGACCAGGGCGGCGGTCGTCGCCTCGATCCCGGGCCGCAGCGAGGACACCCGGCGGGGCGAGAACGAGGGCGCCATCCGTCGCCGTGCCGAGCGGTGTTCGTCGCCGTAGCGGTTGAAGAAGTTCTGCTGGAACGCGATCGGGCCCATCGGCCACCCCTCGGGCACCGCGGCCAGGCCGGGCCAGTGCTTGCGCGGGTCGCGGGAGACCCGCGGATCGCCGGTCAGGGCACGGATCACCGAGCTGCGGGTCACGGACCAGGCGACGATGCCGCCGGGGAGTTCGACCCGCACGGCGGGCCCGGCGGCGCGGAGCTCCGCGTTCTGCTGGTGCAGGGCCCGGCCGGTCATGTCCAGCACCGGGCAGCCGTTGTCGTCTGGAGCCATGGCATTGCTCCTCAGGATCTCTCGGGGGTGCCCCAGCAGTCCGTGCCGCGACACGTCCTGCCGTGTCCGGGGCCTGTGCTCCGTTCTAGAGCGGCACGGAGCGGTCGTCAACGGACCGCGACGGTGCTACCAGGATCATCCAGCCAGACGGACTGTGCACCGTCTACACGGGAAGTCGGCGGGGCCGACTTCCTACGCACCAGGACGCTGAAAAGGACCGGCCGGGGCGCGCGGGGGGCTCAGGGGCGGAGGAGGTGTTCGGCGAGGTCGACGGCTTCGCGGAGGGGGACGAGGCGGCAGTCGGTGGTGCCGAGGTGGGTGGTGGTGATGCCGGTGGCGGCGGCGAGGACGCGGGTGCCGAGGTCGGCGAAGTGGAGGTCGTCGAGCTCGGGGGCCCGGAAGGTGAGCCAGCCGTCGGGGCCGACGCAGCGGTATTCGCGCAGGGGGACGTCGGGCATGCGCTGGTCGGCGAGGTGGAAGGCGGTGAAGCGGGCCATCGGGACGCCGAGCATCAGCACCCGGGCGTCGAGGTCGTAGAGGCGTCCGAGCGGGGACTCGGGGCCGAGGTGGGAGGTGAGGGGGTGGTGGGCGGTGATCTCGCGGGCGTGCCGGCCGAGGGCCGTCCAGGAGGTCTGGGGGTGGCGGCTGCGCAGGGCGCCGGGGCGGGTGCGGATCTCCTCGGAGAGGGCGCCCATGGTCGGCGAGCAGGGGGTGGTCGCCGGGTCGAACCGCGGCATCCGGGCCCGGTAGGCGGCGGTCTCGGCCGGGGTGAGGCCGGCGGTGGCGGTCTGGTGGATGCGCGAGGTGGCGGAGTTCTCGGGGGTGGCGGTGTAGGCGACCAGGGTGCCGCCGGGGCCGAGGACGTGGAGCAGCGCGTCGGCGACGGTGGCGGCGCCGCCGTCCACCGGGCCGAGGGCGCGCAGGGAGGCCTCGACGTGCACCACCATGCCCGGGCGGACGCCGAGTTGGGCGAACCCGGCGGCCAAACCCCCAGCGGTGAGGGCGGTGCCGGCGAGAGCAGTGCCGGCGAGAGCAGTGCCGGTGAGAGCAGTGCCGGTGAGAGCAGTGACGGTGCGCATGGCCGCTCCTCTGGGTCAGACCTCGGCGTGGCGGGCGTGGCCGCGCTCGTGACCGCGCTCGTGGCGGGCCCGTTCGGCGGCCCGTTCGGCGGCGGCGGGCACCGGTACGGCGAGCCACGGTGCGACGCTCTCACGCATGCCGTCGGCGAAGCGCAAGCCGAGCGCCGTGAGGGCACCGGATCCGGCCAGCCGGTCAACGGCTTCGGCGGTGTACCGGCGCCAGAGCGCGAACTGGGTGCGAGCCCGGTCGGCGGCCTCGCCCGGCAGCCCGTCGTAGGCGAGCGCGCGGGTGCCCCAGTACTCGGTGACGGCGAGGTGCGCGTAGGTGCCCTGGAGCAGGCCTTCGAGCGGGCGCGGGTCGGGCCGCCACGGCGCGAGGTACAGCTGGTCGTCGGCCGGGTCGTGGAGGTCCAACAGGTCCAGTACGGCGCCGAGTTTGACGTGCTGGAACTCGTGCGCGAGCAGCAGTGCGAGCGTCGGCGCGGTCGCGGGCCGGGCGATGCCGACCGCGCCGTGGGCCTGCCGGGCGGCCGAGCTGACGTCCCGCCCGGTGGGGCCCGGCCGTAGCGGGGTGATGGTGGTGAGGCCGGCCCGGAGGCCTTCCGCGTACGCGGGCAGGTCGTGCCCGAGCAGTTCCCAGGCTTCGCGCAACGCGCCTGTCCAGTCGAGCAGTTCGCCGTCGGAGAGCCGGCCGGCCACGGCGTGGTCGTGGCTGTCGCGCAGCGGGTCGACGTCCTCCAGGGTGACCGTCCACCCTCCGGCCAGCCGGACCCGCCGCAGCGGCTGGTCCAGGGCGGCGGACACCGATCCGTCGGACGCCCGCACGCTGAACCCGTCGGCCAGGCCGGTGACGACCGCCTCGCCGTCCGGGGCGGCGGTCCGACCGAGGGTCGGCAGGTGCAGCCACCCGCCGCGCACCGGCACCGCGACCGCGTCCCCCCGCCCGGCGCGGACGGCGGCGGCGGCGGCCAGGGCGGCCAGCGGGCCGAGCCCGACGGTGAGGTCCCCGGCAAGCCGGCGGGCGGCCCAGGCGCGGGCGTACGGGTGGGCGAGGACGGCGTCGACGGCGGCGGGTGCGCTCGCGTCGAGTTCGGACAGCAGCGCCCAGGCCGCCGATCCGGGCTGCCCGGAGGCGTCCCAGGCGGCGGCCAGCATGGCCCGGGTGAGGGCGAGTTGGGCGCGGGACAGGGCCCGTACGGTGTCCTGGTCCCCGTACCCGCGGGCGAGCTGGTCGAGCTGCCGCTCGGTGAGGGTGGCCGGCACCACCGGCTCCCCGGCCTGGGCGGGCACGGAAGGACCCACCGCGGCGGCGGAACCGGCGGCGGAACCAGCGGCGGCAGCGGAACCGGCGGCGTCGCCGGCGAGTTCGTTGATGAGCTTCATGAGGTCACCGCAGTAGACGGAGGGATTGTCGAAGCCCGTGTCGGCCCGGTACCGGTGGGCGTACAGGCCGCCGCCGCAGCTGCGGACGACCGGGCAGGCCCGGCAGGCGGCGCTCAGCCCGGCCAGCCCCGACTGGCGGGCGGTCATGCCGGGGTGCAGCGCGACCTGGTCGAGGCTGTGCGTGAAGACGTCGTACCCCGTCTCCGGCGCGCCGTCGTAGGCGGTCTTGAGGCTGTCGGCCTGTTCGAAGCTGCCGTCCGTCTCCAGGACGACGAGGTCGGAGGGTTCCAGGCCGAGCGATTCGGTGAGGCTGGAGAGCCCGTGCAACGTCCGGTGGACGGATTCGAAGGTGCGGACGGCGAACGGGCGGCCGTCGGCGTCCCATCTCCGGTACACGGCCAACAGCCAGTCCGCGTAAGGCGTTTGCGCACCGTCGGCGGCCGGTTTCGGCCGGTCCTCCCAAGTGGCGTGCGGCAGCAGGAAGTCGACGGCGGGGGGGTCGAGTTCGGCCAGGGCCCGGTAGACGGCGTCCGGGTCGTTCTCGATGTCGACGGTGCAGAGCAGCCCGGCGTAGAGGTGCCGGTACGCGGGCCGGCGCAGCCGCTCGACCGCCCGCAGGACGTGCGGGTGGCTGCTGCGGCCGTCGGCGAAGCGGCGGTGGCGGTCGTTGGCGGCGCGGTCTCCGTCGAGCGAGATGCCGACCCTCATGCCGACTTCGGCGAAGAGTTCGCAGTAGGCGTCGTCCAGTTGGACGCCGTTGGTGTGGATGCGCAGGTCGAGTGCGCAGCCGGGCGGCAGGGCCACCCGGAGCGCCTTGGCCGCGTGGCGTAACCGGTCCGGGCCGGCGAGCAGGGGTTCTCCCCCGTGCAGGACGACCCGGACGGCGGGCAGCCGGTGTGCGGCCGCGTGGTCGCCGATCCGCTCGGCGATCTTGTTCAGGACTTCGTCACCGATGACCTTGGGGCGTCGACGCCAACTGGTGTCGGCGTGCTCGTATACGTAGCAGTGATCGCAGGCAAGATCACACCGGCTGTGCACTTTCACGACGAATTGGGTGAAAGGCAGCGGAGTTGGCGTCATGGTCGATCGGATTCAGCCGGAGCCGACGGTCAGTCGGCCGATCAGATGGAGGAGTTGAAGGCCGCGACCGGCACCGCACCCGCACCGGTGTCGGGCAGGGCTCGTCGGATCCTGGCAGAGAGTTCCTCGGCGCCGAGCTGGGCGAGGTCGGCCAGTGAAGGCCGGATTTCGCCCTGAGGCTCCGTCAGTTCAGTGCGGGGCATGGTGTCCAGTGCGGGTGTCATGTTCGATTCTCTTCCACGATGGGGGTTAGAGAGAAGCAGGGCCGGGTATATACGTCGGCCTAGTCGACCAGGGTACTGCCAGCACGTGGGCTGCGCCGTGCTCTTGCGCGCCCCTAACAGCCCACTACCCCCTTCACGCAGCGAAGTCTCGCCAAAAGTTCACCCACTCGGCGGTCGCGTGACGGCACCTGACCGGCGCACAGGGGCACGGCTTCGCGCCGCCGAACCCACCCCGGCGGCGCCCCTGCGCCAACGTACGGCCGCCGACCCGGCCCGACCCGCTCCACCGGCGCGGCCGGAGCCCCCTCCCCCGACGCTCGCGCCCCACCCGAACCACCGGTGGGCGAAGGCCAGTTGGCGCGATTCGACAGCGCCCAACACTCTCCCGCCTCCGCACGACGGCGAGCCCGACGGCGGACCCGACGAACCCGACCAGCCCAACGGCGGACCCGCCGACGGACCCGCCGGTATTCGAACGCCTCGCAGACCCGCCCGCTACGGGCAGAGCCGCTCCACCCGCCACCCGCCCGCTCCGGCCGGATCGGCGAAGTAGCGCAGCCGGTCGTGCAGTCGGTTCTCCCGCCCCTGCCAGAACTCCACGCTCTCCGGGATCACCCGGTACCCGCCCCAGAACGGCGGCACGGGCACGCCCTCGCCCTCCGGGTAGCGGCGCTCCAGTTCGGCGTAGCGCTGTTCGAGGACGTCGCGCCCGCCGACCGGGCTGGACTGCTCGCTGGCCCAGGCGCCGAGCTGCGAGCCGTGCGGCCGGGTGCGGAAGTAGGCGGCGGTCTCGTCCCGGCCGACCTTCTCCACCCGCCCCTGGACGATCACCTGGCGGGCCAGCGCGATCCACGGGAACAGCAGCGCGGCGTGCGGGTTGGCGGCGAGCTCGGAGCCTTTGCGGGAGCCGTAGTTGGTGAAGAAGACGAAGCCGCGCGCGTCGTAGCCCTTGAGCAGGACGGTGCGCGAGCTGGGCCGCCCCTGGGCGTCGGCGGTGGAGAGCACCATCGCGTTGGGCTCGACCACCCCGGCGTCGTCCGCCTCGTGGAACCAGCGGGTGAACTGGGCGATCGGCTCGGGCGCGAGCTGTTCCTCGACCAGGCCCTCGTGGGTGTAGTGCTTGCGCATCACGGTGAGGTCCGGTCCGGGCCGGGCATCGTCGGCCAGGATCCGGGTGGCGGGGCTCAGGGGCGTCGACTGGGCGCGTTCCGGGGTCTGCACGTCAACATCATCCCGTACGACAAGCAACCGGCACCGCTACCTCCGGACAAACCCCGGTGGGAGATAAGGTGTCCCGCCACCGCTCGACCGCCCCCCGTAAGGTGAATTGTCCCGAACCAGGCGTTTGGTTCCGGAGATTCCCGGGCACGACCGACCCTCGGCGGAAAAGTCAAGCGGGCCCAAGCGCAACATCACCATGGTGGTGTATGGCGCAATGCACCCGGTGCCTGTCACTCTGGCACCGAGTGCCAACCACCATTCGGTCACTGGCGCGCCGCCCCACCACGGCGCAGCGCCGATCGCAGAACTGAAGGAGCCGTCGTATGTCCGACTTCGTACCCGGGCTTGAGGGAGTCGTCGCGTTCGAGAGCGAGATCGCCGAACCCGACCGTGAAGGCGGCGCGCTGCGGTACCGCGGTGTCGACATCGACGACCTGGTGGGCCACGTCTCCTTCGGCCACGTCTGGGGCCTGCTGGTGGACGGCAAGTTCAACCCCGGCCTGCCGGCCGCCGAGCCGTTCCCGATCCCGGTGCACTCCGGTGACATCCGGGTCGACGTGCAGTCCGCGCTCGCCATGCTCGCCCCGGTCTGGGGCCTCAAGCCGCTGCTCGACATCTCCGCCGAGCAGGCCCGCGACGACCTCGCCCGCGCCGCCGTGATGGCACTGTCCTACGTGGCCCAGTCGGCCCGCGGCCAGGGCCTGCCGATGGTCCCGCAGAGCGAGATCGACAAGGCCGAGACGGTCGTCGAGCGGTTCATGATCCGCTGGCGCGGCGAGCCGGACCCGAAGCACGTCAAGGCCATCGACGCCTACTGGACCTCCGCCGCCGAGCACGGCATGAACGCCTCCACCTTCACCGCCCGCGTCATCGCCTCCACCGGCGCCGACGTGGCGGCCGCGCTCTCCGGCGCGGTCGGCGCGATGTCCGGCCCGCTGCACGGCGGTGCGCCCTCCCGCGTGCTCGGCATGATCGAGGAGATCGAGCGCACCGGCGACGCCACCACCTGGGTCAAGAACGCGCTGGACCGCGGCGAGCGCCTGATGGGCTTCGGCCACCGCGTCTACCGCGCCGAGGACCCGCGCGCCCGCGTGCTGCGCCGCACCGCCAAGGAGCTCGGCGCGCCGCGCTTCGAGGTCGCCGAGGCGCTGGAGAAGGCCGCGCTGGAGGAGCTGCACAACCGCCGCCCCGACCGCGTGCTGGCCACCAACGTCGAGTTCTGGGCCGCGATCATGCTGGACTTCGCCGAGGTGCCGGCGCACATGTTCACCTCGATGTTCACCTGTGCGCGCACCGCGGGCTGGTCGGCGCACATCCTGGAGCAGAAGCGCACCGGCCGGCTCGTGCGCCCCGCCGCGCGCTACATCGGCCCCGGCCCGCGCCGCCCCGAGGAGATCGAGGGCTGGGACGCCATCGGCCACTGAGCCCACCGAGCGCCCCGAGCGCTCCGAGCGCCCGCCGAACGCCCCCGGGCGCCCCGGGCGCTCCGCGTCCGCACCACCCCCGAGCAGCGGGTCCGGCCTCCGTCGGGCCCGCTGTTTCCGCAGTTCGGGCCGGCTGTTTCCGCAGCTGGGAGCCGTGAAGATCACAGTCTCAGCGTGCGGACGACCGTACCCCGGGCGGCGCCCCGGCCGGTAGGCTGCGCGCGTGGCTCAGATCCAGATCCCCGCTGACATCAAGCCCGCAGACGGCCGTTTCGGCTGCGGACCGTCCAAGGTGCGCCCCGAGGCCCTGAGTGCCCTCGCCGCCACCCAGACCTCCCTACTCGGCACCTCGCATCGCCAGGCCCCGGTCAAGAACCTGGTCAAGCGCGTACGCGAGGGCGTGAGCAGCCTCTTCTCGCTCCCCGAGGGCTACCAGGTCGTCCTCGGCAACGGCGGCTCCACCGCCTTCTGGGACATCGCCGCGTTCGGCCTGGTGCGGGAGAAGTCCCAGCACCTGGACTTCGGCGAGTTCTCCTCCAAGTTCGCCTCCTCGGTCAAGGCCGCGCCGTGGCTCGCCGAGCCGAGCGTCATCAAGACCGCCCCGGGCACCCACCCGCTGCCGGTCGCCGAGGCCGGCGTCGACGTCTACGGGCTCACCCACAACGAGACCTCGACCGGCGTCGCGATGCCGATCAAGCGCCCGGTCGGCGCGGACGAGGGCTCGCTGGTCCTGGTGGACGCCACCTCGGGCGCCGGCGGCCTGCCGGTGGACATCACCGAGACCGACGTCTACTACTTCGCCCCGCAGAAGTCCTTCGCCTCCGAGGGCGGCCTGTGGCTGGCCGCGTTCTCCCCGGCCGCCCTGGAGCGCGCCGCCGAGATCGCCGGCTCCGGCCGGTACATCCCGCCGTTCTTCGACCTGCCGACGGCCATCGACAACTCGTCGAAGGACCAGACGTACAACACCCCGGCGATCTCCACCCTGTTCCTGCTGGCCGACCAGCTGGAATGGCTGAACGGCAACGGCGGGCTCGACTGGGCCGTCGCCCGTACGGCTGATTCCTCGTCCCGGCTGTACGCGTGGGCCGAGAAGTCCTCCTACGCCAGCCCGTTCGTGGCGAACCCGGCCGAGCGCTCCCAGGTGGTCGGCACCATCGACTTCGACGAGTCGGTGGACGCCGCCGCCGTCGCCAAGGCACTGCGTGCCAACGGCATCGTGGACACCGAGCCGTACCGCAAGCTGGGCCGCAACCAGCTGCGCGTCGCGATGTTCCCGGCGATCGACCCGGCGGACGTCGAGGCGCTCACCCACTGCATCGACTACGTGGTCGAGCAGCTCTGAGCGATCCCGTGCACGGCTGAGGGCCCCCCCCCCCCGGGCGGGGGCCAACACCCCTGCCGGCGGGGCCACCCCCCCCGCCCGCCCAGCCCCGCCCACCACCCCCGCCGGCGAGGGGGCCCCCCCGGCGGGGGCGGCCCC
>NZ_JBHWIJ010000324.1:0-9132 GCF_042732255.1 Kitasatospora sp. NPDC059803
TTTTTTACTGATAAGGAGAAAACAGAGATATACAATCAGAATATCGTCGGAAGAGTAAGATGTGTATAAGAGAAAGATCAGACGCAGCGTGACCAGCTCGAACGGCCGCAGCGCCAGCCGCACCGCGCCGTCCTCCACGGCCACCTCGCCGCGGGTGCCGTCCCAGGGCCGCTCCAGCAGGTCGCAGGGGACGGCGCCGGCCAGCGGGTAGGAGGTGGTGAGCAGGCCACGGGCACGGCCGCCGCCGGCCTCGTAGACCCGGACGATCAGGTCGCCGCTGCGGTCGTCGGCGAGCTTGACCGCGCTGACCACCAGCGCGTCGTTGTTCAGCTGCACCAGCGGCGCGACCTGCTCGGCGCTGCCGGTGACGCGCCGCTCGGGCAGGCCGATCCGGTAGCCCTCGCGGACGGCGTCGCCGATCGCCGCGCCCGGGACGAGGGCGTGCCGGAAGCGGTGCAGGCCCTGGTCGGTCTTCGGGTCGGGGAAGCGGGGCGCGCGCAGCAGCGAGAAGCGGACCGTGGTGGTGGTGCCGCCGTCGGTGTCGCGCACGGCGCGGGTGACGTCGTGGCCGTAGGTGGAGGCGGTGACGAGGGCGACGCCCCAGCCGGGCTCGTCGAGGTGGACGAAGCGGTGGTTGCAGGCCTCGAACTTGGCGGCGTCCCAGCTGGTGTTGGTGTGGGTGGGCCGGTAGAGGTGGCCGAACTGGGTCTCGGCGGCGTACCGCTCGGTGTGCACGTCCAGCGGGAACGCGGCCTTGAGGAACTTCTCGGTCTCGTGCCAGTCGACCTCGGTGTCGATGTCGAGCCGCTGCTCGCCCGCCCGCAGGGTGAGCGTCTGGACGACGGTGGACGAGCCGAAGGAGCGCGCGACCCGGACGGTGGCCTGGTCGGGGGCGGAGAGCGCCGTCAGCGCGTCCACGGCGGTCAGGTCGGTGACGGTGTTGCGGTAGAACTGGTCGACGTCCCAGGCGTCCCACATGTTGGGGAAGTCCGGGTGCAACTGGAGCAGGTTGGCCCGGGTGCCGGGGGCGACGCTCTCCCGGCCGCTCGCCACCTCGACCACCGACGCCACCAGGCCGTCGGCGTCCACGACCACGTCCAGCAGCCCGTTGCGCAGCAGGAAGCCGCCCTCGGGCCGCTCGACGACCTCGCAGGCGCCCGCGCCGAACACGGCCGGGGCGGCCCCGCCGGCCGGGACGGCCGAGCGCGGGTGCGGCGCCGAGTTGAACACCAGCTCGCGCCCGCCGGCGGTGTCCCCGGCGAGGGCCTGCTGGGCGCCGTCGATCAGCGAGTCCAGCTCCGTGGCCAGCGCCGCGTACGTCGCCTCGGCCTCGCGGTGCACCCAGGCGATGGAGGAGCCGGGCAGGATGTCGTGGAACTGGTGCAGCAGGACGGTCTTCCAGATCCGGTCCAGCTGCTCGTACGGGTAGGCCGCGCCGGTGTGCAACGAGGCTGTGGCGCACCAGAGTTCGGCCTCGCGCAGCAGGTTCTCGCTGCGCCGGTTGCCCTGCTTGGTCTTCGCCTGGCTGGTCAGGGTGGCCCGGTGCAGCTCCAGGTAGAGCTCGCCGACCCAGACCGGCGGGTTCGGGTACTCGGCCTCGGCCTTGGTGAAGAACTCGGCGGGCTTCTCCCAGCGGACGGTGGCCGAGCCCTCCAGGTCCTTCATCCGGCCCGCCTTGGCGACCATCTCGCGGGTGGTGCCGCCGCCGCCGTCGCCCCAGCCGGTCGGGGCGAGCGAGTGCCGGGCCACTCCCTTGTCCTTGAAGTTCCTTGCCGCGTGGGCGATCTCGCTGCCCTTCATGGAGCAGTTGTAGGTGTCCACGGGCGGGAAGTGGGTGAAGATCCTCGTCCCGTCGATGCCCTCCCAGAGGAAGGTGTGGTGCGGGAACTTGTTGATCTGGCTCCACGAGATCTTCTGCGTCAGCAGCCACTTGGAACCCGCGTTGCGGATGATCTGGGGCAGGCCGCCGGTGAAGCCGAAGGTGTCGGGCAGCCACGCCTCGTGGTTCTCCACCCCGAACTCGTCCAGGAAGAACCGCTTGCCGTGCACGAACTGCCGGGCCATCGCCTCCGAGCTGGGCATGTTGGTGTCGGACTCGACCCACATGCCGCCGGCCGGGACGAACCGGCCCTGCGCCACGGCCTTCTGCACCCGGGCGTACACCTCGGGGCGGTGCTCCTTGATCCAGGCGAACTGCTGCGCCTGGGACATGGTGTAGAGGAAGTCCGGCTCGTCCTCCAGCAGCGCGGTCATGTTGGCGGTGGTGCGCGCCACCTTGCGGACGGTCTCGCGCAGCGGCCAGAGCCAGGCCGAGTCGATGTGCGCGTGGCCGATCGCACTGATCCGGTGCGCGGACGGCACGGCGGGCGCGGCCAGCACCCCGGCGAGCTCCGAACGGGCGGCGGCCGCCGTGCCGTTGACGTCCTGGAGGTCGATCGCGTCGAGCGCCCGCTCGACCGCGCGCAGGACGTCCCAGCGGCGGGCGCCGTCCACCGGCAGCTCGGCCATCAGCTCGCCGAGCACCTCCAGGTCGATCACCAGCTGCCAGACCGTCTCGTCGAAGACGGCGAGGTCCATCCGGGTCAGCTTGTACTGCGGCTGGTCGCCGGCGGTGTCCTTGTCGCCCAACTCGGTGGGCAGGAAGGGGTGGTAGTCCAGGATGACCGGGTTGGAGGCCGCCTCGACGTGCAGCAGGACCTGCTCGCCGCCGGCCGCGGGGGCGGCGATGCGCACCCACTGGTTCTGCGGGTTGAGGCCCTTCACCGGGGTGCCGTCCGGGCGGTAGACCAGGCCCTCGCACTGGAAGCCGGGCATGTTGGCGTCGAAGCCGAGGTCGATCAGCGCCTCGACCGTCCGCCCGGCCCAGGCCTGCGGCACGGTGCCGGTCACGGTGATCCAGCTGGTGCCCCACGGCGCGCCCCAGGCGTCGCCGACCGCGATCGGGGTGCGCGGCGCGGCCAGGCCCTCGGCGACCGGGACGGGCTCGCCGGGTGCCGTCCAGATGCCGACCTCCAGCGGGACGGACTCGGGGTAGACGGCCGGGCGGATGCGCTCGTCCAGGACGCGCTTGAGGCGGGACTCGACCAGCGTGCGGTCATCGTGCATGTCAGCGGGCTCCGTTGCGTGACTGAGGGGCGTGTCTGAGGGGCGTGAGTGAGGATCGTGGCTGAGGGGTAACGGCTGGGGCGAAGGGTTACAGGGACCGTACGTCGTCCGGGTGGACCACCTCGGTGATCCCGCGCGCGGCCAGGTGGGCCTGGTCCTCGGCGTGCTCGGCGAGGACGGTGGTCGGGCGGGCGCCCGCCTCGGCGAGGCGCATGAACGCCTCGTAGACGGCGCCGCCGGGCCCGCAGACCGAGCGCTTGGGCGCGGTCACCTCGTCCCCGGTGGCCACCACCACGGCGGTGGTGCGCGGCTCGGGCGGCTGCCAGGAGCGGCGCGCCTCGGCGGCGGCCTCGGCCAGCCGGGCGCCGGCCGGCTTGACCGCGCGGTCGGTGGTGAGCAGGCCGAGGCTGTACTCCAGCTCGGGGAAGTCGGCCAGCGAGCGGTCCACGTCGTGCGAGCACCACCAGGTGACGCCCCACACGTCCGGGCAGTCGAGCACGGCCTCGACGGTGGCGCCGGTGAACCGGGCGGCGTCCTCGGCGGTGATGTGCGGGGCGGGGGCGCCGACCTCCTGGAGCCAGACCGGGCGGGCCGGGTCGTCCGCCCAGGCCTTGGAGAGCTCGACCAGGTAGGCGGCGTGCTGCGCGGTGGCGGTGGAGTGGGCGCCGTAGCGCTGGGCGGTGCCGTTGAACACCCAGGAGTGCACGGCGGTGGCGGCGCCGATCCGGGCCGAGTGCCAGGGGGTGAACGGGTGTTCGTCCAGGTACCAGGCGGCGTCGTAGGAGGCGTGCAGGTGCATCCGGCCGGGCGCGCCCTGTTCGCAGGCGTCGAGCATCCGGCGCAGCCAGGCGTCGGCCTGTCCGGGGGTGATCCGGTCGGGGTCGGGGTGCGGTTCGCCGGAGAACTGGTTGATCTCGTTGCCGAGCGTCATGCCGAGGAAGTTGGGCCGCTCGTGCAGCGCCTCGGCGAGGGTACGCAGGTAGGCGGCCTGGCCGTCGAGGACCTCGGGGTCGGTGAAGATGTTGCGCCGGTGCCAGGTCTGGGTCCAGGAGGGCAGGAAGTCGAAGCTCGACAGGTGGCCCTGGAGGCCGTCCACCGCGACGTCCAGGCCGCGTTCGCCGGCCGCGTCCACCAGGGCCGCCAACTGCTCGACGGCGCGCGGGCGGATCAGGGTGCGGTTGGGCTGGAACAGCGGCCAGAGTGGGAAGACCCGGACGTGGTCCAGGCCGAGTGCGGCGATGGAGTCGAAGTCGGCGCGGACGGCGTCGAGGTCGAAGTCGAGCCAGTGGTGGAACCATCCGGCGCTGGGCGTGTAGTTGACGCCGAAGCGGGGGCGCTGCGGTGCGGGGGTGCTCATGGGCGGGTGATTCCTCAACGGGTGTGGGGCGAACGGGCGGTGGGGTCAGGAATCGTCGGACACGTCCTCGGTCGGACCGGGCCTAACCCTTGACGGCTCCCTCCTCGACGCCCTTGAAGAAGAAGCGCTGGCAGACGCCGAACACCACGACGATCGGCAGGAAGGCGATCATGGTGCCGGCCGCGATCAGCCGCGGGTTCGCGGAGAAGGTGCCGTTGAGGTACTGGAGTCCGACGGTGAGGGTGTACTTCTGCGGGTCGTTGAGCACGATCAGTGGCCAGAGGAAGTCGTCCCAGGCGCCGATGAAGGTGAAGATGACGATCACGCTGAGCATGCCGCGCACGTTGGGCAGGCTGATGTGCCAGAGCCGCTGCCACACGGTGGCGCCGTCGACCAGGGCGGCCTGGTCGAGTTCGAGCGGGACGGCGGCGAAGGCGGTGCGCATCAGCAGCACGTTGAGCATGGCGATCGCGCCGGGCAGGGCGACGCCGGTCAGGCTGTCGGCCAGGCCGAGGCCGCGCACCAGCACGTACTGGGAGACGATGGTGACCTCGCCGGGGAGCACCAGGGTGGCGAGGAAGAGGCCGAGGACGAGCTTGGCGCCGCGGAAGCGCAGCCGGGCGAGCGCGTAGCCGGCCAGGGTGCAGCCGACCACGTTGCCGGTGATGCAGATGGCGGCGACGATCAGCGAGTTGAGGGCGTAGGTCCAGACCGGGATGGTCTCGGCGACCTTGCCGTAGTTGCCGAAGGTCAGCTGTTCGGGGATGAAGCTCGGGGTGCTGGTGTAGACGTCTTCGTTGGGACCCTTGAGGGAGGTGGAGAGCTGCCACAGGAACGGCCCGACCACCAGCAGCAGGACGAGCACCAGGAGCAGGTAGCGGCCGGCGCTCTGGGCGGGGGAGGGGGTGTTGAAACCCCGGGAGCCCTGGGAGCCTTGAGCGCGGCGGGCGGCCTTCGAACGGGGGGAGGTCACGGGGTTCAGGCCGCCTTCCGGTTCAGGCGCATCAGCAGCAGCATCGGGCCGAGGGTGATGACGAACAGCATCAGGCTGAGCGCGGAGGCGTAGCCGAGGTGGCCGTTGAAGCCGCGGCTGTACATCTGGATCAGCATCACCACCGACATGTCCCGCCCGCCCGGGCCGCCCTGGCCGTGGGAGAGCACGTACAGCTCGGAGAAGACGCGCAGCGCGCTGACCGAGATGAGGACGGAGACCAGCATCATGGTCGGCCGCACCCCGGGCAGGGTGACGTGCCAGAACCGGCGGATCGGGCTGGCGCCGTCGACGGCCGCCGCCTCGTGCAGTTCGCGCGGGACGTTGGCGAGGGCGGACAGGTAGATGACCATGTAGTAGCCGAAGCCCTTCCAGACGGTCAGGGCGATCGCGCTGAACAGCAGCAGCCAGCGGTCGGTGAGGAAGGCGACCGGGGAGTCGGTCATCCCGGACTGCTGGAGCAGGCCGTTGACCAGGCCGCGGTCGTCCAGCACCCAGCCCCAGATCAGCGCCACCACGACGGCGGAGGCGATGACCGGGGTGTAGAAGGCGGTGCGGAAGAAGGTGATGCCGGGGACCTTGCGCTGGACGAGCAGGGCGAGCAGCAGCGGCAGGATGGTCAGCAGGGGCAGGCAGACCAGCATGAAGACGATGCTGTTGAGCAGGGCGTCGGCGAGCTGTTCGTCGTCGAGCAGGCGCCCGTAGTTCTCCAGGCCGGTGAACTGCCCGCCGCCCAGGGGCTTGGCGTTGGTGAATGACAGGATCACCGTGTTGACGGCCGGCCAGAGGTTGAAGACGGCCAGCCAGAGTATCGCGGGCCCGGCGAGCAGCCAGGGGGTGAACCAACGCCGGTGGGTCATGCCGTTGCCTTCCTGGGGGTGGTGCGGGTCATTCCCGGGTGCGGCGGGCGGGGGTGGCCCGCCGCTCGACCGGTACGGTCGGGGTGGCGGTCGGCCGTCAGCCCTTGAGCAGCTTGTTGCACTGCTCGACGGCGGAGTCCAGCGCCTGCTTGGAGCTCGCGTCGCCGCTGATGGCCAGCGCGATCTGCTGGTTGATGATGGTGCTCATGGCGTCGTCGACCTGGACGGGCTGGATCAGCTTGGCCTTGGCGAGCGAGTCGAAGGCGACCACCTTGGCGTCGCCGGCGTTGGTGCCGTCGCTCTTGCTGAAGAACGGGTCGTTCGCGGAGGCCTTGGTGGACGGGAAGACGCTGGTCAGGTGGGAGAACGCGGCCTGGTTCTCGGGGCTGGTGACCCAGCGGGCCAGGGCGACGGCGGCGGCCGGGTTCTTGGTGTTCTTCGGGATGGTCAGGCCCTGCACGTACAGCGGCGGGACGCCCATGGTGGGGGAGGAGAGCATCTTCGGGGCCATCGTCGGGTTGTCGGTGGCGAGGCTGGTGATGAAGTTGCCGCCGCCGGTGGTCCAGGCCGCCGTGCCCGCGTTGAAGAGCTTGGAGTTGCCGACGTAGGTGTTGGTCAGCACGTCCTTGGGCAGCAGGCCCTCCTTGAAGGCGTCGCGGTACTTGTCGAGCAGCGCGGCGGCCTCGGGGGTGTTGAAGGTGAAGGACTTGCCGTCGTCGGACATGAGCTTCACGCCGGCGTTGTAGAGGTCGCCGAGGCCCGGCTTGCGGCTCATCAGGTAGGTCTGGCCGCCGGACTTCTCCTTCATCGCCCGGGACTGGGCGATCAGGTCGTCCAGGCTGGCGGGGAGCTTCTTCGGGTCCAGTCCGTTCTTCGTCAGGAGTTCCGAATTCCAGTAGTTCACATCGGTGTTGAGGTACCACGGGTAGCCGAAGGTGCCGTTCAGGCCGGTGTAGCGGTAGGCCTCGACGCCGCCTGCGACGTACTCGTCGGCGAGCTTGGGGTCGGCCTTGAGGACGTCCAGCAGGAGGTCCTTCTTGGCCAGCGGGAAGGCGAAGTCCGGCGGGAGGTTGACCACGTCGGGCAGGCCGCCGGACGCGGCCTGGCTGAGGACCTTGTCGGAGTAGCCCTCGCCGGGCTGGTCGAGCCACTCGACCTCGACGCCGGGGTACTTCTTCTTGAAGCCGTCGAGGACGCCTTGGACGTAGTCGGTGAACTTCGGCTTGAGCGCCCAGGTCTGGATCGAGACCTTGCCCTTGACCTCGCCGGTGGCGGCCGCACTCGCCACGCTGTCGCTGTTCTTGCTTTCGCTGGAGCCGAGTCCGCAGCCGGTGAGTGCGGCCGCGGTGAACGCCGTCGTGGTCAGTGCCGCCCAGATTCTTCGCATGAGGGTCTCCCGGTCCTGGGGGTGGGTGGGGGATCGTGCCGAGCTCGGGGGGTGGTTTTGGGTCACGGGGGTGGTGCCGAGTTCCAGAACCTGTATTACTAAACCGGTCTAGCTATGCCAGGGACTATGCTCCCGCCTAAACTTGGATGTCAAGAGAGGAGTCGGGTTCTGTGGCCAGACCGACGATCGCCGACATCGCGCGCCAGGCCGGTGTCTCCAAGGGCGCGGTGTCCTTCGCGCTCAACGGCCGCCCCGGCGTGAGCGAGGCGACCAGGGCCCGGATCCTGCGGGTTGCCGAGGAGATGAACTGGCGCCCGCACAGCGCCGCGCGGGCCCTCGGCGGAGCCAGGGCCGACGCCGTCGGGCTGGTGATCGCCCGCCCGGCCCGCACCATCGGCGTCGAGCCGTTCTTCAGCCAACTGCTGTCCGGCCTCCAGGCGGTGCTCTCGGCCAGCTCCGTCGCGCTGCACCTGATGGTGGTCGAGGACACCGCCGCCGAGATCGAGGTCTACCGGCGCTGGGCCTCCGAGCACCGGGTCGACGGCTTCATCGTCGTCGACCTCCAGGTCCGCGACCCGCGGCTGCCGGTGCTGGACGAACTCGGCCTGCCCGCCGTCATCCTGGGCGGGCCCGGCAAGGGCGGCGGCCCGCTGCGGATCTGGGCCGACGACCGGGAGGCGATGCTCTCCATCGTCGACTACCTGGCCGCCATCGGGCACCGCCGGATCGCCCACCTCGCCGGGCTGCCGCACTTCCAGCACACCCAGCGGCGGATCCGCGCGCTGCGCGACGCCTCCCGCCGGCTCGGGCTGGAGGAGGCCGTGTCGGTGCCCACCGACTTCAGCGACGCCGAGGGCGCCGCCGCCACCCGCACCCTGCTCTCCCGGCCCCGGCGGCCCACCGCGATCGTCTACGACAGCGACGTGATGGCCGTCGCCGGGCTCGGCGTGGCCGGCGAGATGGGCGTCGCGGTGCCCGCCGAACTGTCCATCGTCTCCTTCGACGACTCGGTGCTGGCCCGGATCGTCCACCCGCCGCTGACCGCGCTCAGCCGGGACACCTTCGCGCTCGGCGAGCAGGTCGCCCGCAGCCTGCTGGCGGCCCTCGACGAGGCCGGCTCCGGGCGCGACCTGCAGATGCCCACGCCGCGGCTGACCGTGCGCGAGTCCACCTCGCCGCCGGGGGCCGAGCCACCCGACGGGGTGGTTGCTGCGCGAGTCGTTGACAGCGCTCCTGAACCGGTTTAGGTTCGCTGCGCCGAGCGGCCTCCGCCCGGCGCGCACCCAGGCCCTGTCCGGCCCGCACCCTCCGCAGGCCCGCTCCCCCCGCGGGCCCGGGGGGCGGGGGGGCGGGGCCGCCCCCCCCCCCGGGGGGGGGGCCCCCCCCCCCGCCGCCCCCCCCCCCCCCCGCCCCCCGCCCCGGCGCGCGCGCG
>NZ_JBHWIJ010000325.1:0-9084 GCF_042732255.1 Kitasatospora sp. NPDC059803
CGGGGGCCGCGGGGTTCGGTGTGGGCCGCCCCGCCCGCGACACCCCCGCCCCCAACCCCCCCGCCGCCCCCCGGGGCCCGCCGCGCCGCCCGGCTGCTCGCCTCGCTGAAGCCGGACGCCATCGTGGCCTCCGACCTGCGGCGGGCGGCGGCCACGGCCGCCGGGGCGACCACCGCGGGGGCGGCGCTGACCGCCTTGGCCCCGAAGGTGGCGACCACGTCCCGCTCCTCCAGCAGGGCGGCGATCCGTACCTGCGGGGTGTCCAGCGCGGTGGGCAGCCGGTAGCCGGTGAGCGAGGGGTTCAGCAGCACGCCGCCCTCGGTGCGCAGGTCCTCCAGCAGCGCCAGGCCGACGCCCTGGGCCACGCCCGCCTCGATCCGGTCCTCGATCTGCCGCGGGTTCAGCGCCCGGCCGACGTCCTGGGCGACCGTCATCTCGACCACCCGGACGGCGCCCAGCTCGATGTCCACGTCCACCACCGCGCGCATCGCGCAGAACGCGATCGACACGAAGGCGTCGCCCTGCCCGGACTCGTCCAGCGGCTCGGTGGGGTGCGGGCGGCACTGGGCCGTCGCCCAGAGCTCCTTGCCCTCCAGCGCCTCGGCGACCGGCATGCCGAGCACCCCGTCGTACGAGGTGATCTTGCCGTCGGCGATCTGCAGCAGTTCCACCGACATCCCGAAGTTGGCGGCGATCGGCTGCAGCAGCTGGTGGCGGACCATCAGCGCGGCGCGCTCGACGGCGCCGCCGGAGACCCAGGTGTGCCGGCCGCGGGCGGAGGGACCGGCGATCGACTGGTCGCTGTCGGCCGGCGCGATGTACACCTCGCTGACGCCCAGCACGGTCTGCACGATCTGCCGGGCCAGCGTGGCGAAGCCCTGTCCGGAGTCGACGGCCGCGCAGATCACCGTGGCATGGTCGCCGCTGACCCGCACGGTGGCGGTGGAGACCTCGTCCTCGCCCTCGGCGCCGAGCATGTGCACCATGCCGACGGCGTAGCCGATCCCGCGCCGCACCGCCGCCGGGTCGCCGGCGCCACCGGGCCCGCCCGGCAGCAGCCACTCGGCGTCCGGGTCGTCCACCGGCAGGGCCGGCAGCGGCTCGGCCGCGACGGCCTCCAGCAGCGCGCCGACCGGCGCCGGGCAGGTGACGGCCTGTCCGGTGGGCATCGGGTCGCCGGTGGCCATCGCGTTGCGGCGGCGGATCTCCACCGGGTCCACGCCGATCCGGGCGGCCAGCTGGTCCAGCTGCGACTCGTAGGCGAAGCAGGCCTGCAACGCGCCCTCGCCGCGCATCCGCCCGGCCGGCGGGTTGTTGGTGCGCACCGCCCAGGCGTCCACGAAGACGTTCGGGCAGACGTACGGGCCGACCGAGAACGCGGTGGCGGCGGCCAGCGCCTCGGCGGAGACGTCCGCGTACGCGCCGCCGTCCAGCAGGATCTGCGCCTCGACCTTCACCAGGGTGCCCTCGGCGTCGGCGTGGTGGCGGTAGCGCAGCAGCGCGGGGTGGCGCGAGGGGTGGGTGTGGAAGGACTCCTCGCGGGTGAGGGTCATCTTCACCGGGCGGCCGGTGCGCAGCGCCAGCAGCGCCAGGGTGACCTGGAAGGAGAGGTCCTCGCGGTCGGTGGTGGCCCCGGGCACGCCGGTGACCACCAGCCGGACCCGGTCGGGCTCCAGGCCGAGGCAGGCGGCGGTGCGGTCGCGGTCGCCGTGCGGGTCGGTGGAGGACAGGTGCAGTTCGACGCCGCCGTCCGGGCGCGGCACGGCCAGCCCGGCCTCGGCGCCGAGCGGGGCCGGGTCCTGACGGCCGACCTGGTAGAGGCCCTCGATGATGATCTCGCCGGCCGCGTCCGGATCCCCGGTGCGCAGCGGCAGGTGGCGGAACAGGTTGCCGTCCGGGTGCAGCGACGGGGCGGTGAAGGCCTGCTCGGGGTCGGTGACGGCCTCCAGCGGCTCGTAGTCGACCGCGATCAGACCGACCGCCAGCCGGGCGGTGTCCGGGTGGTCGGCGGCCACCGCGGCGATCGGCTCGCCGTGGTGGCGCACCACGCCCGCGGCCAGCACCGGCCGGTCGGCGACGATCGGCCCGGCCGGGGCGCCGTCCGGGGCTCCGTCCGGGCCGGGCGGCAGGTCGGCGGCGGTGACCACGGCGTGCACGCCGGGCAGCGCGAGCGCGGCCGCGGTGTCGATGCCCCTGATCCGGGCGTGCGGGTGCGGCGAGCGCAGCACCGCGCCCCAGAGCAGCCCCTCGGCCCACAGGTCGGCCGCGTACGGGTAGATGCCGAGCGCCTTGGGCAGCGCGTCGCTGCGCAGCGGTGAGCTGCCCAGGCCGAACGGCTCCGGTGCGCCGCCCTCGCCGCCGTCCTGCTGGAGTGCTGCGCCGATGTCGGTAGGCGACGTCATGATGCGTGGTCGTCCTCGGGGAGCCGGATGCCGTGGGCGGGGGTGGCGCCGTACGGGACGCCGGCCGGGGCGGTGCCGCCGGCCGGAGCGCCGTGCGGGGGCGTGGCGACGTAGGGCGTGCCGTGCGGGGGCGTGCCGTCGAAGGCGGCCCCGGGCAGCGGCGTGCCGTGCGCGGGGGTGGGTTCGTAGACCGGGGCGTCGTACCCGGCGTCGTAGCCGTTCTGCTGCGGGTAGCCGCCGGGCACGTAGGTGCCGTGGGCGGGGGTGCCCTGGTACGGCTGCTCGGGGTAGCCCTGCGGCGGGTAGTACACCTGGTCGTCGGCGGTCTGGGCGGGGATGCCCTGGACCGGCGTCAGGACGGCGGTGTCGTACACGCCGGTGTCGTAGCCGCCCTGGCCGTCGCCGTACGGCTGGTCGGCGCCGGCCGGGGGCTGCTCGGCGGGCGGCTGCGGGACGTGCTCGATCCAGGCGTCGGCGTCGGCGTAGACCGGCGGTTCGGCGGCCTGCTGCGGTCCGGCGGCCGCTTCCCCGGCGGGCTGGTCGGCGGCCTGGTCGGTGGCCGGTGAGGCGGCCTGGGCGGCGGTCGCGGCGGCCGTCTCCTCCGCCTCCTCGATGTCCTCGGCGCGCGCGTCGGCGATGCTCTGGACGGCGGCCAGCACTCCGCGGTAGCCGGTGCAGCGGCAGAGGTTGCCGCAGAGCGCCTGGCGGGCCTCGACCTCGGTCGGGCGGTGGTTGCGCTGGAGCAGGTCGTGCACCGCCATCGCCATGCCGGGGGTGCAGTAGCCGCACTGCACCGCGCCGGACTCGGCCAGCGCCTGCTGGACGTCGCTCGCGCCGCCGGCGGCCGACAGGCCCTCGACGGTGTTGATCTCGCTGTCGGCGGCCAGCGCGGCGGGCACCAGGCAGCCGGCCACCAGCTGGCCGTCCACCTGCACCGAGCAGGCCCCGCACTCGCCCTGCTCGCAGCCGTCCTTGGCGCCGGCCAGGCCGAGCCGCTCGCGCAGCACGTAGAGCAGGCTCTCGCCGATCCAGGCGTCGGTGACGGGCCGTTCGAAACCGTTGACCCGCAAGGTGTACGAGGCGCACGGGCGCAGCTCGCGGCTGACCTGCGGGGTGAGGCCGAGCGGGTCGGCGTCGAGGGTCTCGATGGGGTCTGTGGTCACTTCAGCGCCCTTCCCAGTGCCCGTCGGGCCAGCACCGATACGGTACGCCGCAGCCGAACGGCGGCCGCGCTCGGCCCCTCGGTCGCGGCCTCCCAGGCGCCTTCGGCGCCGTAGCTGTCGGGGACGCAGGCGGCGGCCACGTACTCGCCGAAGGCGGCGGTCGCGGCCGGGTCGATCTCCCGGCTGCCGTCCCAGTCGATGCAGCCGGCGACCCAGGCCTCGGCCTCCAGCGGGCGCAGCGGCACGGGCGCGACGGCGCCGACCGCGCAGCGCACGGCGCGCCGGGCGGGGTCGAGGACCAGCGCGACGGAGGCGGTGGCGCGGGCCGGGCCGCTGCGGCCGGTGGCCTTGAGGAAGACCTGCGGGGCGTGCAGCAGCGGGACGCGCACCCAGGTGAGGAGTTCGCCGGGGCGCACCGGGTCGAGGCCGGTGAGCAGGTGACTGACCGGCACCTCGCGGCTGGCGCCGGCCCGGGCGAGGGTGACGCTGGCCTCCAGGGCGGTGAGCACCGGGAGGGTGTCGCCGGCCGGGGCGGCGGTGACGATGTTGCCGCCGAGGGTCCCGACGTTGCGGACCTGCGGCGGGCCGGCGGTGCGGGCGGCGTCCGCGAGCGCGGGGATGAGCGCGGCGAAGTCGGGGCGGTCCATCCGGGCGTGGGTGAGTCCGGCGCCGAGGACGGCGGTGCCGCCGTCCTCGTCGCGCCAGCCGCGCAGTTCGGTGATCCGGCCGAGGCCGACCAGGGCGGCGGGGCGTAGCCGTCCGGCGTTGACGGCTTCCATCAGGTCGGTGGCGCCGGCCACCGGTACCGCGGCCGGGGTGGCGGCCAGCGCGTCGACGGCCTCGTCGAGGGAGGCCGGCAGCATGATCGTCCGGTTCACCTGGGTCCCACCGTGCTCCACTTGCTCATCGATCGGCTGCCGCCCGCGGCCTTCGGCCGTGGTGTCCGCGTCAGCAGCCCGGCCTGGCCCGTAGGGTACGGGCGATCGGGCCGGGTTGGGCAACTCTGGCACACAATGCTCGATGATCATTTCGGGGCAGGTGAACGGGACTGCCCGATTGGGACGGATACCGGGCGGTATCTGCCCAGGCCCGAACCGGACCTGGGCAGATGTTCATCTGTTCTTGACGTCAGATGACCACTCAGAAGTTCCCGCAAGGGGCAAGTCCGTCGCGCTCAGCGCACCGGCGGCGGGCCCTCGATCGGCCGGCCGGCCACCCCGGGCCAGCGCTGCCAGGGGTGCGGGCCGTCCGCCGGGCGGTACTCCACGCCGAGCGCGTCCAGCACCTTCAGGTGCGCCTCCAGCCGGTGTTCGAAGCCGGCGTAGTCGCGCTCGGCCGGATCGGTGGGCAGGTCGGACCAGGCGACCTCGGCGAAGGCCACCAGCCGGGGGAAGGCCCGGTAGTCGATGTCCCGGGCGCTGTCCATGAACTCGCTCCACAGGTTGGCCTGGGTGCCGATCACGTGCCGGGCGGCCGTCTCGTCCAGTTGCCCGGGCACCGGCTCGAAGCGGTACACGTCCTCCAGCGTGCGCACGAAGCCGACCGGGATCGGCTCGTCCGGGCCGTCGGCCTGCCGGTGGTCGAAGTAGACGTGCTGCTCGGGGCACATCACCACGTCGTGCCCGGCCTTGGCCGCGGCGATCCCGCCGCCGAACCCGCGCCAGGAGGAGACGGCGGCGCCCGGGGCGAGCCCGCCCTCCAGGATCTCGTCCCAGCCGATCAGCCGGCGGCCGCGCTCGGCCAGCCAGCGGTCGAAGTGCCGGATCACGAAGCTCTGCAGCTCGTCCTCGTTGGCCAGGCCGAGCTCGCGGATCCGCGCCTGGGCGGCCGCGCTGTCCTTCCACTGCTCCTTGGGGCACTCGTCGCCGCCGAGGTGGATGAACTCGGACGGGAAGAGCTCCAGGACCTCCTCCAGCACGCCCTCGAAGAAGCGCAGGGTGTCCTCGGAGGCGTTGAGCACGTTGTGGCTGACGCCCCAGTCCGTCCAGACGCCGAGCGCCGCGGTGTCCACCACGTCGGTGTTGCCCAGCTCGGGGTAGGCCGCGACGGCGGCCTGGGTGTGCCCGGGCAGGTCGACCTCCGGGACGACGGTGACCCCGCGCGCGGCCGCGTAGGCGACGATCTCGCGCAGGTCGTCCTGGGTGTAGTAGCCGCCGTGCGGGCGGTCGTCGCGGCGCTGGCCGGCCCGGTAGCCGACCATCGAGCGGTCCCGCCAGGCGCCGCGCTCGGTCAGGCCGGGGTAGCGCTTGATCTCCACCCGCCAGCCCTGGTCGTCGGTCAGGTGCAGGTGCAGCACGTTGAGCTTGTGCGCGGCCAGCAGGTCGACGAAGCGCAGCACGTCCGACTTGGGCAGGAAGTGCCGGGCGACGTCGAGCAGCGCGCCCCGCCAGCCGAACCGGGGGGCGTCCTCGATGTCCGCGCCGGGCAGCACCCAGCCGGTGCCGCGCAGCGGGGACCGGCGGAAGGCGTCCGGGCCGAGCAGCTGCCGCAGGGTCTGCGCGCCCCACAGCGCACCGGCCGGCCCGCCCGCGGCCACCAGGGCGTGGCCGGGGCGCACCGTGATCCGGTACGCCTCGGCGGCCAGCGCGTCGTCCTGGACCAGTTCGATGCCCGTGCCCGGCCGGCCCGGGCCGAGCGGCAGCCCGGTGGCCGCGGTCAGCGTGGTTCGCAGCCACCGCTCGGCGTCGGCCAGCCCGGGCGGCGCGGTCAGCGTGGTGGCGTCGTCGAGGGGGAAGTCCTCGTCCGGGCGGCGGACGGCACTCGAAGGCACGGGAATGAGGTCCATTCCGACATCCTGCCCCCGCCCCGGACGACTGGCATAGACCACTTCGGAAACTCGGCACTATGCAAAACGGCACTGTGCACAACCACACCGTGCACAACGGCGCCGGGCACCGGCCCGCGGCGGCCGGTGCTACTTGCCGCCGTTGTTGTCGTCGCCGCCCTGCGGCTTGCCGATGCCGTCGTAGATCTCCTTGCACATCGGGCAGACCGGGTACTTCTTCGGGTCGCGCCCGGGCACCCAGACCTTGCCGCAGAGCGCCACCACGGGCGAGCCGGAGAGCGCGCTCTCCATGATCTTGTCCTTCTGGACGTAGTGCGCGAAGCGCTCGTGGTCGCCGTCCCCGTGGGACACCTGGGGGACTGGCTCGACCAGGGTGCCGGTGCCGAGGCCGCGCTCGGGCTCAAGAGTGCTCATAGGTGCCAAGTCTATGGGCGCCCCGCGAAACCCGGCCAGTATCGCGACGGCGGCCCGTACGTCAGTTCAGCGTCGGGTCGTCCGGATAGGTCGCGAGCAGCGCCAGCGGGCCGCGCTGGCGGCGCAGCACCGAGCGCCACAGCCGCTCCGGTTCCGGGCTGGAGATGTCCCCCGGCTCGCAGTCCACCAGGTACCAGGCGCCGCTCCCCAGCTCCGTCTCCAGCTGGCCCGGCGACCAGCCTGCGTACCCGGCGAAGATCCGCAGCGCGCCCAGCTCGCCGGCCAGCACCTCGGGCGGCGCCTCCAGGTCCACCAGGCCGATCGCGCCGTGCACCCGCCGCCAGCCGAGCGGCTCGCCGGTGCCCGGCTCCCCCGGCGCCACGGCGAGGCCGAGCGCCGAGTCCAGCGCCACCGGTCCGCCCTGGAACACCACGGCGGGCTGCCCGACCAGCCGCCCCCAGCCGTCCAGCACGCTGCCCACCTCGACCGGCGTCGGCCGGTTGAGGACCACGCCGAGCGCCCCCTCGACGTCGTGGTCGAGGAGCAGCACCACCGCCCGGGCGAAGTTCGGGTCGGTGAGCAGGGGCGTCGCGACGAGCAGACGGCCGGTGTGGGACCGTCCTGCGTGCGAGTGGGCCGCCGTCATGCCCACATGATCCCGCAGAACGGCCGGGGTCGGACACCTCAACGATCGAAACCCCGCCACGCCGGACAAACACCCGAACGGCCCCTCCGGCGGGCGGGAGCGAGCCCGGAGAGAGGACCATCACGGGAGAGGCTCACGGGAACCATCGGCACGCCCACTACCATCTACGGATGGTGGACGCCCTTCTACGGTGCCGACTCGGTTTTGCCGGGGGCCCGAGCGCGCCCGTACCAACCGGTCCACCACCGGCTCTCTACCGGAGCCTTCCCACCCCTCTGGCACCCCGGATTGCGAGAACGATGACCGACGACGTCCTGCTGGTCCACGGCGGAAACCCGCTCGAAGGCGAGATCCGCGTCCGCGGTGCGAAGAACCTGGTGCCCAAGGCCATGGTCGCCGCCCTCCTCGGCCAGGGCCCCAGCAGACTGCGCAACGTCCCGGACATCCGCGACGTCAAGGTGGTCCGCGGCCTGCTCCAGCTGCACGGGGTCACCGTGCGGACCGGCGACGAGGACGGCGAGCTGATCCTCGACCCGTCGCACGTGGAGAGTGCGAACGTCGCCGACATCGACGCGCACGCGGGCTCCTCGCGGATCCCGATCCTGTTCTGCGGCCCGCTGCTGCACCGCCTCGGCCACGCCTTCATCCCGGGCCTGGGCGGCTGCGACATCGGCGGCCGCCCGGTCGACTTCCACTTCGAGGTGCTGCGCCAGTTCGGCGCCACCATCGAGAAGCACCCGCAGGGCACCTACCTGGTCGCCCAGCAGCGCCTGCGCGGCACCAAGATCGAGCTGCCCTACCCCTCGGTCGGCGCGACCGAGCAGGTGCTGCTCACCGCCGTCCTCGCCGAGGGCGTCACCGAGCTGCGCAACGCGGCCATCGAGCCGGAGATCGTCGACCTGATCTGCGTGCTGCAGAAGATGGGCGCGATCATCACCCTGGGCACCGACCGGACCATCCTGATCACCGGCGTCGACGAGCTGGGCGGCTACACCCACCGCGCGCTGCCGGACCGCCTGGAGGCCGCTTCCTGGGCCTGCGCGGCGCTGGCCACCAGGGGCGACATCTACGTCCGCGGCGCCCGCCAGCTGGAGATGATGACCTTCCTGAACACCTTCCGGAAGGTCGGCGGCGCCTTCGAGGTGGAGGACGAGGGCATCCGCTTCTGGCACCCGGGCGGCGAGCTCAAGGCGATCGCCCTGGAGACCGACGTGCACCCGGGCTTCCAGACCGACTGGCAGCAGCCGCTGGTCGTCGCCCTGACCCAGGCCACCGGCCTGTCCATCGTCCACGAGACGGTGTACGAGTCGCGGCTCGGCTTCACCGGCGCGCTCAACCAGATGGGTGCGCACATCCAGCTGTACCGCGAGTGCCTGGGCGCCACCCCGTGCCGCTTCGGCGCGCGCAACTTCCTGCACTCGGCGGTCGTCTCCGGCCCGTCCAAGCTGATGGGCGCCGAGCTGGTCATCCCCGACCTGCGCGGCGGCTTCTCGTACCTGATCGCGGCGCTGGCGGCCGAGGGCACCTCGACCGTGCACGGCATCGACCTGATCAACCGCGGCTACGAGAACTTCATGGACAAGCTGCGCGACCTGGGCGCCCACGTCGAGCTGCCGTCCGAGCAGCTGGTCGACGCCTGACCCGCAGGGCCCACAGGCCTACGGGCCTGTGGGC
>NZ_JBHWIJ010000326.1:0-9078 GCF_042732255.1 Kitasatospora sp. NPDC059803
CCCGCAGGGGGCCGCGCGCGGGGTGGCGGCCGCACTCCCCCCCCCCCCCCCCCCGCCGGGGGGGCCCGGGTGCTGTGTGGCCCCCCCCCCCCCCCCCCTTTGTCCGGGGCGGGCCCGGGGCGGCGGCTACTCCTCGTCGCCGTCCTGGCTCTCCCGGGCCGCGCCCGGGGCCTCCGGCTCGGCCGGCCGCTCCGCCGTGGCGTGCCCGGCCACCGGCTTCTCGCCGGTCGGCCCGACGTTCTCCCGGCGGCGCAGGTAGCGCTCGAACTCGCGGGCGATCGCGTCGCCGGAGGCCTCCGGCAGCTCCGCGGTGTCCTGCGCCTCCTCCAACTGCTGGACGTACTCGGCCACCTCGCTGTCCTCGGCGGCCAGCTGGTCCACGCCCAGCTGCCAGGCCCGGGCGTCCTCGCCGAGCTCGCCCGGCGGGATGCGCAGGTCGAGCAGGTCCTCCAGCTTGTTGACCAGGGCCAGCGTCGCCTTGGGGTTCGGCGGCTGCGCGACGTAGTGCGGCACGGCCGCCCAGAGCGTCACGGCCGGGACCCCGGCGTGCGTGCAGGCCTCCTGGAGCACCCCGACGATGCCGGTCGGGCCCTCGTAGCGGCTCTCCTCCAGGTCCAGCCGGCGGGCCAGCTCCGGGTCGGAGGTGACGCCGCTGACCGGCACCGGGCGGCTGTGCGGGGTGTCGCCGAGCAGCGCGCCCAGGATCACCACCAGCTCGATGCCGAGCTCGTGCGCGAAGCCGAGCAGCTCGTTGCAGAACGAGCGCCAGCGCATGCTCGGCTCGATGCCGCGCACCAGGACGACGTCCCGGGTGGTCGGCTCGGTCACCCGGATCACCGAGAGCCTGGTGGTCGGCCAGGTGATCCGGCGGATGCCGCCGTCCAGCCAGACCGTGGGCCGGTTGACCTGGAAGTCGTAGTAGTCCTCCGCGTCCAGGGCGGCGATCACCTTGCCGCCCCAGGTGTCGTCCAGATGTGCCAGAGCCGCGGAGGCGGCGTCGCCCGCGTCGTTCCAGCCCTCGAAAGCGCAGACCATCACCGGGTCGATCAACTCGGGAACATCTTCCAGCTCGATCACCCAGCGTCTCCCTCCGGTCGGCGGTCGAACCTGCGCCGCCTCGGCTGGCCTGCCGGGGCGCCGACGGGTCGGCTGCCGACTGTCGAACCTCTCGTCACCCATGGAACGCCTCGCCCCATGGTCCCTACCTGCCCAGCCTACGGGCTTTGATGCGCACCGCGGCCGGGCACCGGGACAGTCTGGGGGAGCGTGCCGCCCCGATCCAGCGGATATCCGGACCGCCTCGGCTGACGGGGCGTCAGGTGGCTCGGAGCGGGCGCGGACGGTGTCCGGACGGCGACGCGGCGCGACGACGAGCCCTTCCCGCGCACACCCTTCCCGTACGCACCCTTTCCGCGCACGCCGGTCCCGCACTCGCCGCCGGAACCCCTCAGGCGCCCACCCACCCGCGCCGGTACGCCGCCCAGTGCTCCGGGGTGGCGGCGAAGTCCACGTACAGCGCGACGCCGAAGTTCCGCCGCCCCGGGTCCTGGCGGCCCAGGCCCAGCCGGACGCCCCGGACGGCGGCCGGCACGGTCTCGGCGTCACCCCGATGGCCGTGCCGGTCGTCCCAGAAGAACGGCAGGCCGATCAGCAGGTCCACCCCGGCCGGGGTGGCCTCCAGCGCCAGTTCGGTCTGCAGGGCGACGTAGCCGCCGTACAGCGGCTCGGTCGGCATGCTGGTGTCGTACGCCATCACGGCGACCTGGTCGACCCGGCGGGCGGTCTCGGTGAAGTACGCCTGGTCCCACCACTTGCCGTGGTCGGTGAGCAGGATCCCGGCGGTGTGCAGGCCGGGCACCGGGTCGAGCTGCGGGACCGCCACCGAGAGCGCCGCGCCGCGCCCGGCCGTGACCGGGCGGACCTGGTCGAGCAGGGCCAGCCAGCCGGCGCTGCCGGGCCGGATCGGCTCCATGTCGAAGTGCACGCCGTCGAAGCCGAGGTCCAGGACCTGCCGGGCGGAGGCGGTGACCCGGTCCCGGGTGGGGGCGTCCTCCAGGTCCAGGGCGTCCTTCTCCGGCTTGACCTCGTCGCCCAGCCAGCTCTGCACCCGGACGTCCGGCAGCGCCCGGTGCACCGCGTCGGTGAACCAGCGGCCCCGGGGGTGGACGGCGGGCGGCAGCGAGCCGTCGTGTTCCAGCGGGCCGGTGTGTACGTACAGGTCGCGGACGCCGGTGCCGGCCAGTTGCCGCACCAGCGCGGCGACGTCGGCCTCGCCCTTGCGGCCGTCCACCCAGGCGTGGCCGAGCCAGAGCGCGTCCCGGCCGCGGGTGCGGGCCTCGGCGGACGGGTCGCCGGTGTAGTGCAAGCGGATCGCGACGAAGGCGGAGCCGAGCGCGGCCGCCGGTACGGCCGCCGCGAGGCCCAGTGCCAGCAGCGCCCGGCGCCACCAGGACCAGCTTCGCCAGCGCTTGCGCAACGCCCGGAACGGGGCCGCCAGGGCCCCCGTGACGCGTCGCGCGACGGTCGGGAATCGGCCCACGCGGTTGCTCCCCCCTTGCGGTCGAACGCTCAGGATACGGAATGCGACCGCAGGCCGGGGCGCGGGCCGGATACCCTGGCCACGTGCGGGCCCGAGTAAGCGGGCCCGCAAAGCCGACAGCCGTCGCACCAGGGAGAAGCCCCATGGCCACTGCAGCCAATCCGTCCATCACTCAGCAGAGCCGCGCGAACGCGTTGCGTGAAGCGCTCGCCACCCGGGTGGTGGTCGCCGACGGTGCGATGGGCACCATGCTCCAGGCACAGGATCCGACGCTGGAGGACTTCCAGAACCTGGAGGGCTGCAACGAGGTCCTCAACGCCACCCGGCCCGACATCGTGCGCTCCGTCCACGAGGCCTACTTCGGGGTCGGCGTGGACTGCGTCGAGACCAACACCTTCGGCGCCAACTTCTCCGCACTCGGCGAGTACGAGATCGCGGAGCGCATCTTCGAGCTGTCCGAGTCGGGCGCCCGGATCGCCCGCGAGGTGGCCGACGCCCACGCCGCCGACGGCCGCACCCGCTGGGTGCTCGGCTCGATCGGCCCCGGCACCAAGCTGCCCACCCTCGGCCACGCCCCGTACGAGACGCTGCGCGACGGCTTCCAGCAGAACGCGGCCGGCCTGATCGCCGGAGGCGCCGACGCGCTGCTGGTCGAGACCAGCCAGGACCTGCTGCAGACCAAGGCCGCCATCCTGGGCTCCAAGCGCGCCCTCGCCGAGGCCGGGCTGGACCTGCCGGTGCTGGTGCAGGTGACCGTGGAGACCACCGGCACCATGCTGCTCGGCTCCGAGATCGGCGCGGCGCTGACGGCCCTGGAGCCGCTCGGCGTCGACTACATCGGCCTCAACTGCGCCACCGGCCCGGCCGAGATGAGCGAGCACCTGCGCTACCTGGCCAAGAACGCGCGGATCGGCCTGTCCTGCATGCCGAACGCGGGCCTGCCGGTGCTCGGCAAGGACGGCGCCCACTACCCGCTCTCCCCGTCCGAACTGGCCGACGCGCACGACGTGTTCACCCGTGAGTACGGCCTCTCGCTGGTCGGCGGCTGCTGCGGCACCACGCCCGAGCACCTGCGCCAGGTGGTCGAGCGGGTGCAGGGCCGGCCGGTCACCCCGCGCACCCCGCAGCCGGAGTCCTCGGCGTCCTCGCTGTACCAGGCGGTGCCGTTCCGCCAGGACACCTCGTACCTGGCGATCGGCGAGCGCACCAACGCCAACGGCTCGAAGAAGTTCCGCGAGGCGATGCTGGCCGGCGACTGGCAGGCCTGCGTGGAGATCGCCCGTGAGCAGATCCGGGACGGCTCGCACCTGCTGGACCTGTGCGTGGACTACGTCGGCCGCGACGGCGTCGCCGACATGAAGGAGATCGCCGGCCGGCTGGCCACCGCCTCCACCCTGCCGATCGTGCTGGACTCCACCGAGCCGCAGGTGCTGCGGGCCGGCCTGGAGGCGCTCGGCGGCCGCGCGGTGCTCAACTCGGTCAACTACGAGGACGGCAACGCCCCGGACTCGCGCTTCGGCCGGATCGCCTCGCTGGCCCGCGAGCACGGCGCCGGCCTGATCGCGCTGACCATCGATGAGGAGGGCCAGGCCCGCACCGCCGACAAGAAGGTCGAGATCGCCGAGCGGCTGATCACCGAGCTGACCGCCGACTACGGCGTCGACGAGGGCTCGATCCTGGTGGACTGCCTCACCTTCACCCTGGCCACCGGCCAGGAGGAGTCCCGCCGGGACGGCATCGAGACCATCGAGGCGATCCGCGAGCTCAAGCGCCGCCGCCCGGCCGTGCAGACCACGCTGGGCCTGTCCAACATCTCCTTCGGCCTCAACCCGGCCGCCCGGGTGGTGCTGAACTCGGTCTTCCTGCACGAGTGCGTGGAGGCCGGCCTGGACTCGGCGATCGTGCACGCCTCCAAGATCCTGCCGATCTCCCGGATCCCCGAGGACCAGCGCGAGGCCGCCCTCGACCTGGTCTACGACCGCCGCCGGGACGGCTACGACCCGCTGCAGCACCTGCTGGAGCTGTTCGACGGCGTCTCCTCGGCCTCGGTCAAGGCGTCCAAGGCGGAGGAGCTGGCCGCGCTGCCGCTGGACGAGCGCCTGCAGCGCCGGATCATCGACGGCGAGCGCAAGGGCCTGGAGGCCGACCTGGACGAGGCGCTGGCCGGGCGGCCCGCGCTGGAGATCATCAACGACACCCTGCTGTCCGGCATGAAGGTGGTCGGCGAGCTGTTCGGCTCCGGCCAGATGCAGCTGCCCTTCGTGCTCCAGTCCGCCGAGGTGATGAAGACCGCGGTGGCCCACCTGGAGCCGTTCATGGAGAAGTCCGACAGCGAGGGCAAGGGCACCATCGTGCTGGCCACCGTCAAGGGCGACGTCCACGACATCGGCAAGAACCTGGTGGACATCATCCTGTCCAACAACGGCTACAACGTGGTCAACCTGGGCATCAAGCAGCCGGTCTCGGCGATCCTGGACGCCGCGCAGGAGCACAAGGCGGACGTCATCGGGATGTCCGGCCTGCTGGTGAAGTCCACCGTGATCATGAAGGAGAACCTGGAGGAGCTCAACCAGCGCAAGCTGGCCGCGAGTTACCCGGTGATCCTGGGCGGCGCCGCGCTCACCCGGGCCTACGTCGAGCAGGACCTGCACGAGATCTACGAGGGCGAGGTCCGCTACGCCCGGGACGCCTTCGAGGGCCTGCGGCTGATGGACGCGCTGATCGCGGTCAAGCGCGGCGTGCCCGGCGCGAGCCTGCCGGAGCTCAAGCAGCGCCGGCACGCCCGGGTCGAGGTGGTGGAGGAGCCGGAGGTCAACCTCGGCCAGATCCGCTCGGACGTCACCGTCGACAACACCGTGCCGACCCCGCCGTTCTGGGGCGACCGGATCGTCAAGGGCATCCCGTTCGCCGACTACGCCTCCTGGCTGGACGAGGACGCGCTGTTCAAGGGCCAGTGGGGCCTGAAGGCGGCCCGCAGCGGCGAGGGCCCCTCGTACGAGGAGCTGCTGGAGACCGAGGGCCGGCCGCGGCTGCGGATGTGGCTGGACCGGCTGCAGACCGAGGGCTGGCTGGAGGCGGCCGTGGTCTACGGCTACTACCCGGCCAACTCCAAGGGCGACGACCTGATCGTCTTCCACGAGGACGGCACCGAGCGCACCCGCTTCACCTTCCCCCGCCAGCGGCGCGGGCGCCGGCTCTGCCTGGCCGACTTCTTCCGCCCGGAGGAGACCGGCGTGCGGGACGTGGTCGGCCTCCAGGTGGTCACCATGGGCAACCGGATCTCGGAGGCGGCGAACGAGCTGTTCGCCGACAACTCCTACCGCGACTACCTGGAGCTGCACGGCCTGTCGGTGCAACTGGCCGAGGCGCTGGCCGAGTTCTGGCACGCCCGGGTCCGCTACGAGCTGGGCTTCTCCGGCGAGGACCCGCAGGACGTCAAGGACATGTTCGCGCTCAAGTACCGGGGCGCCCGCTTCTCGCTCGGCTACGGGGCCTGCCCGGAGCTGGAGGACCGCGCCAAGATCGCCGAGCTGCTGAAGCCCGAGCGGATCGGCGTGGTGCTCTCCGAGGAGTTCCAGCTGCACCCGGAGCAGTCCACCGACGCGATCGTCATCCACCACCCGGAGGCGAAGTACTTCAACGCCCGGTAACCCGGGCGCCTCGTTCCGTTCGCTCTTTTCGGGCGAACCGGGCGTATCCTGGATGATCCTGAACGGGCCGGTCCGCTCACCAGCGGGCCGGCCCGTGCCATCCCCGGGGGGTGCTCGAACGCGCCCGGGGGGTACCGACGGAAGGACTCCCGCCATGACCACCTCCACCGCCGCCCGGATCCTCGACCACGGGGACGGCCGCGGCTTGCAGGCGGTGCTGCTGGACATGGACGGGACGCTGGTGGACACCGAGGACTTCTGGTGGCAGGCCGAGGTCACCCTGTTCGCCGAGCTGGGCCACGCGCTGACCGACGAGGACCGGGCCCAGGTGGTCGGCGGTCCGATGACGCGGGTGATCGACTACCTGGTCGGCACCACCGGGGTGGACCTCGCCCCGGCGGACCTGACGGTGCTGATCAACCAGCGCTTCGTCGACCTGCTGGCGGGCGGCGTGCCGCTCATGCCGGGCGCCGAACGCCTCCTCAACACCCTGGCCGCGCACGGGATTCCGGCCGTCCTGGTGACCGCCTCGCACCGGCACGTGGTGGACATCGTGCTGCGCTCGCTGGGCTCCCACCACTTCGCCTTCACGGTCGCGGGGGACGAGGTGCCGCGCACCAAGCCGCACCCGGACCCGTACCTGGAGGCGGCCCGGCGGCTGGGCGCGGACCCGGCCCGCTGCGTGGTGGTCGAGGACGCGCCGACCGGGGTGCGGGCGGCCGAGGCGGCGGGCTGCCCGGTCGTCGCGGTGCCCTCGGTGGCGCCGATCGAGCCGGCCCCGGGGCGGCTGGTGCGCTCCTCGCTGGAGCAGGTCGATCTTGAACTGCTGCGCTCGCTGGTCGCTTCGCGGGTGTGATTGTCATCTCATTGCGAGGGTGCTCTACTCGCCGGTAAGCGGCCGGATCCAGCCACCGCCGACGGCCGCCCGGGGAGAAAAAGGGCATTGCCTGACAACTCGTCGGGTGTTTCGCGATGCCCTCAACCACCGTGTCCCAAACGTCATCTGCACGGGTATCGGTCGTGCGTGTTCGATATGGCACGCTACTTCAGTTCGTTCCCCTCCCTCGCGCCCTGCCACCGCCGACGACGGGCAACCCCGTCCCGCCCGCGGTCGTACGGGCGCCAGGCCCGCGCACGCCTTCCGCACCGGGAGCGCCCTCGACGCGGGCCGCCGGCCCCGGTCGGACCGCACCCAGAAGGACGCGCCCCGTGAAGACTTCAGCTGAACGCCTGGCAGCACTCGGCTGCGCCGGTCTTGTCGCCGTGACGGCGGCAGGCTGCGGATCGGTCACCGACGCCGTCAAGGGGGACGGCGGCAAGGCGATCGTCATGGGCACCACCCAGCTCACCGGTGTGCTGGACCCGGCCGCCGCCTACGACTCCGGCTCCTGGCTGCTGCTGCGCAACACCTTCCAGTCGCTGCTCACCTTCCCGGCGGCCTCCAGCGCCCCCTCCCCGGACGCCGCGCAGTCCTGCGAGTTCACCGCGGGCGACGCCACCCAGTACCACTGCACCATGCGGACCGGCCTGAAGTTCTCCAACGGCCACCCGCTGACCGCGGCCGACGTGGTGTTCTCGATCGAGCGCACCAAGAAGATCAACGACCAGAACGGCGCGGCCCCCCTGCTCTCCTCGATCAGGAGCGTCGAGGCCAAGGGCGACACCGAGGTGGTCTTCCACCTCTCCACGCCCGACGCCACCCTGCCGGCCAAGCTGGCCGGCCCGGCCGGCGCCATCCTCGACCACCAGGCCTACCCGGCCGACAAGGTCGTCCCCAACGACAAGCTGATCGGCTCCGGCCCGTACCGCTTCGAGACGGTCGAGGTCATGGGCGGCAACGGCGACACCGCCAAGCAGCTGGGCAAGGTCGTCCTGGTGCCCAACGACAAGTACAGCGGCGAGGCCAAGCTCCGGAACAGCAAGTTCACCATCCGGTACTTCGACAAGCCCGCCGACCTGAAGGCCGCGCTGGACAAGGGCGACGTCGACCTCACCGACAACAGCCTGGACCCGAACACCGCCGCCCAGATGCACTCCGACCAGCAGGGCGGCAAGACCGACCTCCAGGTCGTCGAGGGCGACAGCAACGACACCCGCTCGCTGGTCTTCAACACCAAGGACCCGGTCGCCGGCAACGTCGCCGTCCGCCAGGCCGCCGCCCAGCTGCTCGACCGCAAGTCGCTCGCCCGCGACGTCTTCGCCCGGACCGTCCAGCCGCTGTACGCGATGGTCCCGGCCGGCGTCACCGGCCACACCACGGCCTTCTTCGACCGCTACGGCGACCAGGACAGCGGCAAGGCCAAGAAGATCCTCACCGACGCCAAGGTCCAGCTCCCGGTCAAGCTCACCCTCACCTGGTCGCGCTCGCGGGCCGGCAGCGCCGAGCCCGAGACCCTGAAGAAGCAGCTGGAGGCCGGCGGCCTGTTCCAGGTGACCGTCCAGACGGAGCCGGACTGGGACAAGTACCGGGCCGGCTGGTCCGAGGGCCGCTACCAGGCGTACCTCATCGGCTGGTTCGCCGACTACCCGGACCCGGACAACTACATCGCCCCGCTGCTCATCGACGGCGGCGCGTACCACCACGGCTGGGACGACCCGCGGATCAGCCAGAAGCTGGTGCCGGACGGCCTCAAGCAGGCCGACCGCAGCGCCGCGGTGGCCGGCTACGCCCAGATCCAGCAGATCGTCGCCGAGAACGCGCCGCTCATCCCGCTGTACCAGAACAAGGGCTTCTTCGCGTCGCGTTCGTACATCACCGGCGTCGAGTCGACCATCGACACCACCGGCGTGTTCCGCTTCTGGGAGATCAGCCGCAGCGCCGGCAAGTAGGCGACCGGACGACACCCCTCAACACGGCGGCCCGCCCGCCTTCCCCCTGGGTGCACGGGG
>NZ_JBHWIJ010000327.1:0-9067 GCF_042732255.1 Kitasatospora sp. NPDC059803
GGGCCGGTCCGTCGGCGGGGGGATCAGGCCGGCAGGACGGCTTCGATCGCGGCGGTCAGCTCGGCCGACTCCGGCTCGATGCGCGGCCGCAGGCGGGCGGCCACGGTGCCGTCGGGGGAGACCAGGAACTTCTCGAAGTTCCAGCTGACGTCACCGGTTTCGCCCTCGGCGTCGGCGACCTGGGTCAGCTGCCGGTACAGCGGGTGCCGGTCGTCGCCGTTGACGTCGATCTTCTCGAACAGCGGGAAGGTGACGCCGTAGGTGGTGGAGCAGAAGGTCTGGATCTCCTCGGCGCTGCCCGGCTCCTGCCCGGCGAACTGGTTGCAGGGGAAGCCCAGCACGGTGAACCCGCGCGCGGCGTACCGCTGCTGGAGCTTCTCCAGGCCGGTGTACTGCGGGGTCAGGCCGCACTTGGAGGCGACGTTGACGATCAGCAGCGCCTTGCCCTTGTACTCGGCCAGGGAGGTGGGCTCGCCGGTGAGGGTGCGCAGCGGGATGTCGTACAGGCTCACGGGGGTGGTCCTTTCGGCAGGTGTGTGGAACGGAGTCTCGCCGAGCCACCGTAGTGGCCGCGACCACCTGGACCGGGCCCGACCTACCGGTCTTCCGGCAGATCGGCCCCGAAGGCGGAGAAGTCGGCGCTCGACCAGTGCTCGGGGCGCATCCGGAGCGTGATGTCGGCGGCCAACTGTTCCCGGGCGGAGGCGAGGTAGTCGCGCGCGGCCTCGGGCGGCAGGTAGCGGTTCGCGAGGGCGGCCCACTCGTCAGGGTCGAGCCGGTCCTCGATCGCCACCACCGGGCCCTCGACGCTCACGTACGCGGCCGGGTGCTGCTCGTGCTGGGCACAGAGGGTGAACCGCCCGGCGGCCCGGATCCGTCGGGCCTTGACGGAGTCGCGGCCGGTGATGACGGTGAGCAGGCCGCCCGGGACGTAGGAGTACCAGACCGGTACGGCCAGCGGTCCCCGGTCCGGTCCGGTGCCGGAGTCGACGGCCAGCACGCCGACGTGCGGTGCGGCGAGGAACCGCTCGCGCTCGGCCCTGTCCATGGTGAAGGGCATGGTGTGCGCTCCCGGGGGCTCCGGGCCCGCGCACGGAGGTCGGGCGCGAGCGTCTTCCGGTTTGTACCCGGTACGCCTCCGGGCCACTCGGCGGGCGCAGCACGGCGCCCGCCCCGAGTGGCCCACGGCGGGCTCAGAGCACGAGCGGCTTGACAGCGGTCGGCGCGTGCTCAGGGAGGGTGGCGATCTCCTCCCACTCGTTGACCTTGTCGATGTCGGCGGCGGCCATCGAGATGTTGGTGACCCGCTCCAGGATCGCCTCGACGACGACCGGGACGCGGAACTCGGCGGCCAGCTTCTTGGCCTCCTCGAAGGCCGGCAGCAGGCCCTCGGGCTCGGTGACCCGGATCGCCTTGCAGCCCAGGCCCTCGGCGACCCGGACGTGGTCCACGCCGTAGACGCCCAGCTCCGGCGCGTTGATGTTCTCGAACTCCAGCTTGACCTGGAAGTCGATGTCGAAGGTGCGCTGCGCCTGGCGGATCAGGCCCAGGTACGCGTTGTTCACGAGCACGTGGACGTACGGGATGCGGTGCTGGGCGCCGACGGCCAGCTCCTCGACCATGAATTGGAAGTCGTAGTCGCCGGAGAGCGCGACGACCTGGCCCTCGGGGTCGGCGGTGGCGACGCCGAGCGCGGCCGGGATGGTCCAGCCGAGCGGGCCGGCCTGGCCGCAGTTGATCCAGTGCCGCGGCCGGTAGACGTGCAGCAGCTGCGCGCCGGCGATCTGGGAGAGGCCGATGGTGGTGACGTAGCGGGTGTCCGGGCCGAACGCCTTGTTCATCTCCTCGTAGACGCGCTGCGGCTTGAGCGGCACGTCGTCGAAGTGGGTGCGGCGCTGGAGCCGGGCCTTGCGGTCCTGGGTGGCGGCGGCCCACGCGCTGCGGTCCTTGAGCCGTCCGGCGGCCTTGAGCTCCTGGGCGACCTGGAGGAAGAGCTCCAGTGCGGCCTTGGCGTCGGAGGCGATGCCGAGGTCGGGGGCGAAGATCCTGCCGATCTGGGTGGGTTCGACATCGACGTGGACGAAGGTGCGGCCCGCGGTGTAGACGTCCAGGCCGCCGGTGTGGCGGTTGGCCCAGCGGTTGCCGATGCCCAGGACGAAGTCGGAGGCGAGGAAGTTCTCGTTCCCGTAGCGGTGCGAGGTCTGGAGGCCGACCATGCCGGCGTTCAGCTCGTGGTCGTCGGGGACGATGCCCCAGCCCATCAGGGTCGGGACCACCGGGACGCCGGTCAGCTCGGCGAACTCCCGCAGCAGTTCGGCGGCGTCGGCGTTGATGACGCCGCCGCCGGCGACGATCAGCGGGCGCTCGGACGCCTGGAGCAGCGCGAGGGCCTTCTCGATCTGGATCCGGTTGGCGGCCGGCTTGTAGACGGGGAGCGGCTGGTAGGCCTCGGGGTCGAAGTCGATCTCGGTCAGCTGGACGTCGATCGGCAGGTCGATCAGGACCGGGCCCGGACGGCCGGAGCGCATCAGGTGGAAGGCCTGCTGGAACACGCCGGGGACCTGTGCGGCCTCCAGCACGGTGGTGGCGGCCTTGGTGACGGGCTTGGCGATCGAGGCGATGTCGACGGCCTGGAAGTCCTCCTTGTGCAGGCGGGCGACGGGGGCTTGGCCGGTGATGCACAGGATCGGGACGGAGTCGGCGATCGCCGAGTACAGGCCGGTGATCATGTCGGTGCCGGCCGGGCCCGAGGTGCCGATGCAGACGCCGATATTGCCGGCCTTGGCGCGGGTGTAGCCCTCGGCCATGTGGGAGGCGCCCTCGACGTGCCGGGCCAGCGTGTGCCTGATCCCGCCGGAGGCCTTGAGCGCGGCGTAGAAGGGGTTGATGGCTGCGCCCGGCACGCCGAACGCGACCTCAACGCCTTCGAGCTTGAGGATCTCCACGGCCGCGCGGGCGGCTGTCATACGAGGCATCGGGTCTCTCCTGCGTCGGCCCGCAGTGGGTCGGAGGGCTCATCTCCAGAATTCCACCATACGGAAGAACGGTTTCTGTATGTGGAAATACGGTACGGCTGGGCTCGGCGGGGCGTCAAGGGGAGGTTCAACAGAATGTGGAAGCCGGCCCAGGGGGTGAAACCGCAGGTCGCTGCGGCCGTCCGGGGGAGGGGAGGCGGAGCCGGGTTCGTACAAGTGGGCGCCGATCGTGCTGGTGTACCCGGGGAACCGGCCGTTCCGCGGCGGAAAGCGCGGCCGGTGTGCAGTGCGGGTGAAGGGACGGTGCCCGAGGTCGGCCCACCCTGCACCCCTGGGTACCGTCGGTGGCACGCCGGGCCCGTGATGTCCAACTGAGGCCGTGGTAAGGGGGATTCGGGACGGTCCGGGAGCGGGGGAGCTCCGGCGGCCGGTCCCGTCCAGGACCAGCGTGCCCGGTCCGCCGCACCCGAGCGAGGGACGCACCCCCTGGCCGCACCGACCCGACACCCGCCGCCGCCGTCCGGTCCGCCCGGACCTGCGGCCGTACCGCTGTCGCCCCCGTGTGGTCCACCTCCCTTCTCCCTCCTCACCCCACCCGGCGACCTGCTCACCCCCCTGCGACTTCCTCACCCCCCTGCGACGGCGTGCCCGCAGAGGCGGGCGCGCGAAAGGAACGCCGCCATGCGCTGTCTCCCTGCCCGCCCCCCGGTGGTGACCGGGTGAGCCGAACGCCCCGCCGCCGCAAGGCCCCGCCGGGCCACCCCGGCAAGGCCGCCCCGCCGGGCCGCCGCCGGCCCCCGCTCGCCGTGCTGCGCGCCGTCCCCTGGCGCTACGACCTGCCCGCCTCGCTGGTGGTGTTCCTGGTCGCCCTGCCGCTGTGCGTCGGGGTGGCGGTCGCCTCCGGCGTCCCCGCCGAGCTGGGTCTGGTCACCGGCATCGTCGGCGGCCTGGTCGTCGGCGTCCTGCCCGGCAGCAGCCTCCAGGTCAGCGGCCCGGCAGCCGGGCTGACCGTCCTGGTCTACGAGGCCGTCCAGCGCTTCGGCGTCACCGCCCTCGGCCTGCTCGTCCTCGGCACCGGGCTGCTCCAGATCGCGATGGGAGCGCTCCGGCTCGGCCGCTGGTTCCGGGCGATGTCCGCCTCGGTGGTGCACGGCATGCTGGCCGGCATCGGGCTGACCCTGCTGTTCGGCCAGCTGTACGCGCTCGCCGACCGCCGCGCCCCGGCCACCGGACCGGAGAAGATCGCCGGACTGCCCGACCTGCTGGCGGACGTGGTCACCGGCGTGGCCAACCCGAGCGCGGTCGCCCTGGGCCTGGCCACCCTGCTCGTGCTGGTCGGCTGGAAGTACCTGCCCGGGCGCGTCGCCCGCGGCGTCCCCGCGCCGCTGGCCGCGGTCGGGCTGGCCGCCGCCGTCACGGCCGCCGTCGACCTGCCGGTGGCGAGGGTCCGGGTGTCCGGCCTGCTCGACGTCGTCCACCTGCCCGACCGTGCCGCGCTCGGCGCGGTGGCGGGCACCGCCGGCCTCGGTACGGTCGTCGCCTTCACCCTGATCGCCTCCGCCGAGACGCTGTTCAGCGCCGCCGCCGTCGACCGGATGCACCACGGCCGGCGCACCGACTACGACCGCGAGCTGACCTCCCAGGGCATCGGCAACACCGTCTGCGGGCTGCTCGGCGCCCTTCCGATGACCGCGGTGATCGTCCGCAGCGCGGCCAACGTCCAGGCGGGGGCGCGGACCAAGGCCTCGCGCACCCTGCACGGGCTCTGGCTGCTGCTGTTCACCGCGCTGCTGCCCGGCGTGCTCGGGCTCGTCCCGCTCACCGCGCTGGCCGCCGTCCTGGTCCACGCCGGCGCCAAGCTCGTCCCGCTGCGGCGGATCGCCGCGCTCTGCCGCGGCCACCGGGGCGAGGCGCTGGTGCTCGCGGTGACCGCGGGCGCCATCATCGCCACCGACCTGTTCGAGGGTGTGCTGATCGGCATCGGCCTGGCCGTGGCCAAGTCCGCCTGGCAGACCTCGCACCTGCAGATCGGCCTGGAGGAACTGGTCCTGCCGTCCGGCGAGGCCCTGCAGCGCGTCCGGCTCAGCGGCAACGCGACCTTCCTGCGGCTGCCCCGGCTGCTGGACGCCCTGGAACGGCTGCCGGCCGACCGGCCGGTGGAACTCGACTGGTCCGGGCTGCGCCACCTGGACCACGCCTGCACGGTGGCCCTCACCGCGTGGGCCGCCCAGCACCGGGCCCGCTCCACCGCTCCGCTCGCGGTCGAACCGCCGCTGCCGACCGTGGTGTGAGGCCGGGCGGACGCGGCCCGGGCCACGACGGGGCCGTCGACGGACTGACCCCGCACAGTCAGTCCGTCGTGCCGTCCGTCGAGCCGTCCGGCGGCCCGGTTCTCAGCCGTCCGCCGGGCCGGGGGCGCTCAGCCGGTCTGGCCTGGGTGTGCCCCGGCCGGGGCGGGCTGGGCGGCCGGCTCGGCCGTGGTGCGCCGGATCAGCAGCCGGTCCAGGGCGTACGGGCCGGAGCCGAGCACCGCGATGGCGAGGAAGGCCCAGCAGAACATGACGGAGGGTTCGCCACCGTTCTGCAGCGGCAGCAGGGAGTGCTCCTGGTGGACGGTGAAGTAGGCGTACGCCATCGAGCCGGAGCAGAGCAGGGCGGCGGTCCGGGTGCCGACGCCGAGCAGCACCAGGGCGCCGCCGACCAGTTGGATCAGCGCGGCCCACCAGCCGGGCCACTGGCCGAGCGGGACGGTGCCGCCGCCCTTGGTGCCACCGAGGACGCCGAAGAGCGAGGCGGCGCCATGGCAGGCGAAGAGCAGTCCGACGACGACCCGGAAGGCCGTCAGGACGAGCGGGCGGGCGGCCTCGGCCGCCTGCTGGGGAGAGGTGGGAAGGTTCGCGGGCATGGGGAAAGGCCTCCTGTGGGGGGAGGAGGAGGTACGGGGCGGTAAGGGTAGCCTTGGTCTAGTCCACTTGGCAATGCTCCGTCAGATCCCACGTGTGTGACCTTCGGGGAGGATCTTGACCGATCGTTCTGGAAAGGGTTAGCGTTCACCCATGGCGCGAACGAAGGAATTCGACCCGGACGTGGTGCTCCAGTCGGCCCTTGAGCTGTTCTGGCGGCGCGGCTACGAGGCCACCTCGATGGCCGACCTGGTCGAGGAGCTCGGGATCGCCCGGGCGAGCATCTACGCCACCTTCGGCAGCAAGCACGAACTGTTCCTGCGGGCGCTGGAGCGGTACGGCGAGCAGGCTGACCCGGTGCTGCTGGCCGAGCTCTCCCAGCCCGGCCCGGTGCTGCCGGCCGTCCGCGCGCTGGTCCGCCGGTTCGCGGCGGAGTCGGCCGGGGACGGCCGGGAGCGCGGCTGCTTCGTCACCAACACCGCCGTCGAGCTCGCCCCGCACGATCCCTCGGCGGCCCGCCAGGTGGGAGCCAGCCTCGCCCACCTGGAGACGGTGCTGACCGCCGCCCTGGTGCGTGCCGAGGCGCGGGGGGAGCTGCCCGCCGGGCGGGAACCCCGGGCGCTGGCCCGGATGCTGATGGTGTTGATGCAGGGCATGCGGGTGATGGGGAAGACGGCCGACGGCGCGTCCCGGGTGCGGGACGCCGCCGAGCAGGCGCTGGTGCTGCTCGACTGACGGATCGATTTGCGGATCGTGGGGCGGTGGTGGGGTGACGGTGGAGGTCGCCTCTTGCTGTCTCAATACTGGACCGAACGGTCATTTTGTGGAGGAGGGGGGTTTCCATGAGTGTCGCCACGGCCGACCGGCCCGGCTTCGCGCTGCTCGGCGGCGTGCAGGCCGCGCTGATCTTCACGATCATGATCCTGTCCGTGCCGCTGCCCCTGGTGGCCCGGGAGTTCGGGCTCGGTCCGTCCGGCGTGCTGCTGCTGAGCGCCGCCTACGGACTCTCCTTCAGCGCCCTGCTGCTCCTCGGCGGGCGGCTGACCGACCGCCACGGCGGCCGCCGGCTGCTGCGGGTGGGCCTGGCCCTGCTCGGCGCCGCCTCGATCGCCTGCGCCCTCGCGCCCGGCTACCCCGTCCTGCTGGCGAGCCGCTTCGCCCAGGGCGTCGGCGCGGCCCTGGCCGCCCCGGCGGCGGTCGCCGTGGTCCGGGTGCTGCGGCCCGAACCCGCCGACTACCGGCGGGCGATGGCCGCCTGGGGCGGCCTCTCGGTGCTCGGCGCCACGGCGGGCAACCTGCTCTCCGGCGCCGTCGCCGCCTGGGTCTCCTGGCGCTGGCTGTTCGCGGTGCCCGTCCTGGTCGCCCTCGTCGGCCTGGCCCGCTCCGGCTCGCGGCCCCGCGCCCCCCCCCCCCGCGCCCCCCGCGCGCCCCCCCCCCCGCGCCCCGCCCCCCCCCCCCCCCCGCCCGGTCGACCGCCCGCCGACCCGCCCGGCCGACCGTCTGCCGACCGCCGGCCGGCCCTGGATCTGCCCGGCGCCGCGCTGGCCGCCGCCGGTGTCTGCGCGGCCAGTTACGGCCTGGTGGCGTCCACCGAGCACGGCTGGCGAAGCCCCGGGACGCTGCTGCCGCTGGCCGCCGGGCTCGCCCTGCTGCTCGCCTTCGCCGCCGTCGAACGGCGCACCGCCGACCCGCTGCTGCCGCCCGGCTTCCTCGCCAACCGCCGCCGGGCCACCGCCCTCGCCGCCGTCATGGCGACCGCCGCCGGCACCGCGCTGACCTTCCTGCTGCTCGCGCTCTACCTCCAACAGGTCCGCGGCTGGGGCGTGCTGGCCACCTCCGCCGCCTTCCTGCCGTACGCGGCGGCGCTGCTGACGGCCGGCCGCCTGGCCGGGCCGCTGACCGCCCGCTACGGCGCCGTCGTGGTCACCGCCGGAGGGCTCGCCTTCGCGGCGGCCGGGCTCGGCCTGCTGGCGGGCCTCGCGCCCGGCAGCGACTACGCCACCGGGCTGCTGCCCGGGCTGCTCCTGCTGCCCGCCGGGGCCGCGGCCGCCTTCGCCGGCGCGGCCGTGCTCGCCACCGCGGGCGTGCCGCCCGAGCGGACCGGCCTCGCCGCGGGCGTGCTCAACACCGCGATGGAACTCGGCCCCACCGCCGGGGTGGCCGCCCTGATGGCGCTCGCCGCCACCCGCCCGAGCGTGGTCGGCGGCTACGCCACGGCCTTCGCGGCGGCGGGCGCCGCCCTGGCCCTCACCGCCCTCGCCGTCGCCACGCTGGCGCGGGCGACTCCCGAGGCCGCCACAGAGACCGACACCGCCCCAGAACGCACCATCCAGATCAAGGAGCACCTCTCATGACCACGCGTTTCACCGACAAGTCCGTCCTGGTCACCGGCGGCGGCAGCGGGATCGGACGGGCCGTGGCGCTCGCCTTCGCCCGGGAGGGCGCCCGGGTCGCGGTCGCGGGCCGCAGCGCGGGCCCGCTCGCCGAGACGGTCGAGCTGATCGAGCGGGCGGGCGGCAAGGCCGTCGCGCTGACGGGCGACGTGGCGGACGGTCAGGATGCCGCCCGGCTGGTCCGGGAGACCGTCGAACTCCTCGGCGGCCTGGACGTCGCCGTCAACAACGCCGGGGTGTTCGGCGCGGTCGGCCCGGTCGCCGACATCGACGAGGACGAGTGGCACCGGGTGTTCGCGGTCAACCTGACCGGCACCTGGCTCGCCATGAAGCACCAGATCGGTCACATGCGGGCCCACGGCGGCGGCGCGATCGTCAACGTGTCGTCCAACCTCGGCGTCCACATGCGGGTGCCCGGCCTCGGTGCCTACGCCGCCAGCAAGGCCGCCGTCACCGCGCTGACCCGCAGCGCCGCCCTCGACCACATCGCGGACGGCGTGCGGATCACCATGGTGAGCCCCGGCCCGGTGGACACCAGCATGTCCACCCGGCCCGGCGAGAACGCCGACGACAAGGCCGCGCGGATGAAGGACAGCCTCCCCGTCGGCCGGGCGGGTGCGGTCGAGGAGGTCGCCGCCGCGGTGCTGTACCTGGCCTCGTCCGAGGCGGGCTTCACCGTCGGCGCCGACCTCGTCCTGGACGGCGGCGCCACCGCCTGACCCAACGACGGCCCAACGACCGGGCAGTGCCCCGGCGGTGGGGCCGCGCGAGATACACACAGGGGGCCACCGCCCGG
>NZ_JBHWIJ010000328.1:0-8943 GCF_042732255.1 Kitasatospora sp. NPDC059803
GGTTCGCGCCCGCTCGGGAGGAGGGCGCGGACCCCACAGCACCCCGAACCGCAGGGCAGGCCCCCTCCCGGCCCGCCCTGCGGTTTCGCGTTTCCCGGCCCCGAAACGCCCCGATCGGCGGCATCGGTTATGGGTGGGTGCGGGACGGCCAGGTGAGCGCAGGGCTCAAGGTTCAGGTCGGGCCTCACCGAGGAGCGGCGCGACCGGATCCAGTTTGTCGATTCATCAATTCCCTTACTGTGCTCGAAAACGAAATGGAATGTGAAGAATCCGTACGCCTATGATCAGCTCTCGTCGTGCGGTCAAGGACCGTTCGGTGAACGGACTTTGCCTTCCATTCGTCCCGAAAGGGGTCATGTTGAACCTCCGCCGTACGCTGGTCTCGGCCGCCCTCGTCGCTGCCGTGATCTCGCCCGCAGCCATGCTCTCCGCGGTACCCGCTTTCGCGGAGTCGGTTTCGACGGCGCAGACCCAGAACGACACCGCCTCGATCGCCGCCTTGGAGAAGGCCCAGGCCGACGCGTCCGCTGCCGTTGATGCGGCCCGCATGCGGGCAGTCTCCGGGAGGGCCAACTTCGAGACCTTCAAGGCAAACCCGCAGCCGTACCTGATGTGGGTGCAGCGAGCCAAGGAAGCGGCTGAGAAGACCGCCGGGGTGGCAGCTGCTGCCAACAAGGAGGCCGAGGCGGCCGCGCTGGCGTTCGGATCCGCCAAGCCGGAGGAGCTGGACAAGGCCCGGGAGCGGATGCAGGCGGCCAGCAAGGCCGCCAACGAGGCGATCGACGCCGACCGCAAGGCCAAGGAGGCCGTGACCGTCGCCGAGAAGAAGCTGAATGACGTACTGGCTGCCGAGAATGCCAAGGTCGTCGAGGCTGAGGAGGCCGTTCCGGTGGCGATCAAGGCGTACCAGGCCGCCAACAAGGCGTACGCCGATGCGAAGGCGGTCGAATACGCCCGGCAGGAGGCCGAGCAGCGGAACGACAAGCCCACCGACAAGCCCACCGACAAGCCGGCCGAGCAGCCGGCCACCGTTGCCCAGGCAGCGGACACCACCGCGTCGACCGCGTCGACCAGCTCCACCAAGCCGACGGCCAAGGCGACCACGGCGAGCAGCCAGACCAAGTCGACGACCGCCGCCACGGCCAAGGCGACCACCGGTTCGACCACCGAGCTCGCCGAGACCGGTTCCAACCCGGCCACCCCGTACCTGGCGCTGGGTTCCGGCCTGGCCCTCAGCCTGGGTGCGGCGGCCCTCTACGTCTCCCGCCGCAAGCCGGCCCGCTCCTCCTCCTGATCCACCCGGTTCGCGCCCGCTCGGGAGGAGGGCGCGGACCCCACAGCACCCCGAACCGCAGGGCAGGCCCCCTCCCGGCCCGCCCTGCGGTTTCGCGTTTCCGGGCCCCGAAACGCCCCGATCGGGTGAACGGCGGGAGTTCACCCGACCGGCCCCCCGGTCGTGTGCGACGGTCCAGGTGCTCACTCACGCACCGGGAGATCGCTATGGACCCTGATCAGAGGTTGTGGAAGGCCTGGAAGACCATGGCCCTCCCGAAGCACACGCGCGCGGAGATCGACGAAGACAGCATCACCATCTCGGTCATCGGTGACCTCCGTCATGCAGCGGTGGGAGGTGGCCTCAGGAAGGTCCTGACGAAGCACCTGCGCGGGACGGGGTACACGGCGACGCAAGGCCGGTATGTGACCGCCGGTTTGAAGGCGATGAAACCTGACCTCGCCGTGGCGCCGGACGACACGAAGGCGACCGAACACCCTGAGGGTGTGGGGCTGTTGGCGTCCGGGATTCCCCTTGTCGCCGAGGTCGTGTGGCCCGACTGCTACGAACGCCGTGACCAGGAGTTCAAGCCGCGCGCCTACGCTTCCGCAGGCATTCCGGTGTACGTGATCATCGATGACTACGATCACGGCGGTACCGTGACCGTACTTTCCCGTCCCGACGCCGAACGTCGTGCCTACGCCTCCTCGACTCGGATCCCGTACGGCGAGGAGGCCGTGATCCCCGAGGGCCCCGCGAAGGGGTTCGTGATCGGGCCGGAGATCACCGGTGAGCGCCGTGGCTGATCCCGTGGCTGGTCCTGGGGTGTCGTTCCGGCGGGATCTGTCCGAGTGGCGGGTCGCGCTGGTTGCGTGGCGGTTGCTGGTGTTGCAGGCGGCGGATCCGGTGGTGGGGGCCGGGATGGCGGAGCACTCGACGTACCAGGCGCATCCGTGGCGGCGGGTGGAGCACACGCTGGGGAGCGGGCGGCGGCTGTTCTACCAGGACGGGGAGGCGTTGCGGCGGGAGGTCGCGCGGCTGGACCGGGCGCACAAGCGGATCCGCGGGACGGCGCCGGACGGGCGGGCGTACGACGCCGAGGACGCGGCGACCCGGGCGTGGGTGCTGCTGACGCTGTTCGAGTGCGTGGTCGCGATGCGGCGGCTGGGCGGTGACCCGTACGACGCCGGCCAACTGGAGGCGGCGTACCGGGAGTTCACCGGATCGGTGGCGGCCTTCGGGCTGCCTGAGGGCGAACTCCCAGCCAGCGCCGCCGAGTTGCCCGCGTACTTCGCCCGGGCGGCGCGTGAGCGGCTGGAGTTCACCGAGGCGACCCGCTACCTGCTGGAGGACATGCTGCGCGGGGCCCCGCGGCCGCGCCGGCTGTGGTTCCTCGGGGACGCCGGGTGGCGGGTGCTGCGGGTGGTGGTGGCGCGGGCGATCACGGCGCTGACGGTGGCGGATCTGCCGCCGGCGGTGCGGGAGCGGTTCGGGCTGGTGCGGACGCGGCGGGCCGCGCTGTTGTCCTGGCTGCTGCACCGGGGCGTCGGCGCGGTCGTCCCGCGGCTGCCGGACCGGCTGCGCTACCGCTCTCCGGAGCAGGGCGGTGCTCCGGCCCGGTGGCGTCCGCCGCGTCAGGGCCGGCGCCGGGACGCGCGCGGGTCCCGGGTGGACCGGTTCTTCCGTGAGGTGCTGGACCAGACCGGCGACGGCTTCCTCACCGTCCACGACCTGCGGGCGATGGCGCACAACGTGTGCTGGCAGCTGGAGTTGGACGAGGCCGCCGAGGCGCGGGTGTACCAGGCCTTCGACGGCTGGTGGGAGCAGCTGCGTGCGGCGATGGACGCGAACGGCGACGGCAAGGTGAGCCGGGAGGAGTTCGTGGCGGCCACCGTCGCGGGCTGCGACCGGGATCCGGCCTATCTGGAGCAGGGGCTGCTGCCCGCGCTGCGGGCCGTGTTCGCCGCCGCGGACACCGACGGCAGCGGCTTCCTGGAGGCGGACGAGTACCGGGCGGTGTTCGGCGGCCCGCGCGTCCATCCGGCCGAACTGTCGCACGGGTTCCGCCAGTTGGACGTGGACGGGGACGGCCGGATCACCGTGGAGGAGTTCCTGCACGGCTTCACCGAGTTCTTCACCGCCCGTGCCGACTCCACCCCGGGCACCCAGCTCCTCGGCCGGGCGTAGCGGGAGGGCGTAGCGGAGAAGCGAGGACGGGACCAGGGGTCGCTGGTCCCGCCAGGCGCCCGCGCCGCCGTGTCAAGCGCCGGATCGGCCAAGACCGCTCCGCCGGCTGCCCGGCCGTTCGTTGTCAGGGCCGTGGGCGGCTCCGCAGACTGTCCCCACCGCCGCTGCGTTCACCACTGCACCGCCGCCGCACGGTCACGCGCGGTCACATGCGGCCACACAAGGCCACGCCCCGCTACGTACGGCTACGCACCGTTCCGAAGGTGTCAACCCCACCCCGCCTGCGATTCCTTCGTAAGGATGATGGATACTGCTCCTTGTGAACGTGTTCACGTTCACAAGCGGACAAGCTTGCGTAGTCGGGCAGCGGTCTACAGCTATAGATGAAGTTTGTCCGAAACATGCCCTTCAACAGGGCCGGTCGGTTGGAGAGAGGGCGACGTGGAGCTGGCAATCGCTCACGAGACCATCGCGCGATGGCAATTCGGCATCACCACCGTTTACCACTTCCTCTTCGTCCCGCTCACCATCAGCCTCGCCGCCATCGTGGCCGGGCTGGAGACCGCCTGGGTGAGGACGAACAAGGAGAAGTACTTCCACGCCACGAAGTTCTGGGGGAAGCTCTTCCTGATCAACATCGCGATGGGCGTGGTCACCGGCATCGTCCAGGAATTCCAGTTCGGCATGAACTGGTCCGACTACTCCCGTTTCGTCGGCGACGTCTTCGGTGCCCCGCTCGCGATGGAGGCGTTGATCGCCTTCTTCTTCGAGTCCACCTTCATCGGCCTGTGGATCTTCGGCTGGGACAAGCTGCCGAAGAAGATCCACTGCGCCTGCATGTGGATGGTCGCCCTGGGCACCGTGCTCTCCGCCTACTTCATCCTGGCGGCCAACTCCTGGATGCAGCACCCGGTCGGCTACTCGATCGACCCGGCCACCGGCAAGGCCCAGCTCACCGACATCGCCAAGGTGCTGTTCCAGAACACCACCCTCACCGTGGTGGCGCACACCCTGACCGCCGCCTTCCTCACCGGCGCGGCCTTCATGGTCGGCATCGCCTCCTTCCACCTCTGGAAGGCCAAGCGCAAGCCGGAGAACGCCGACCCCAAGAAGACCGCCGTGATGCGCACTTCGCTGCGGCTCGGCCTCGTCCTCGCCGTGGTCTTCGGCGCCGGCACCGCGCTCAGCGGCGACTCGCTCGCCAAGGTCATGTTCGAGCAGCAGCCGATGAAGATGGCCGCCGCCGAGGCCCTGTGGGACACCCAGTCGCCCGCGCCGTTCTCGATCTTCGCGGTCGGCGACGTCAGCAAGGGCCACAACTCGGTCGAGCTGGAGATCCCCGGGATACTCTCCTTCCTCGCCCACAGCGACTTCAACTCCTCCGTCCCCGGCATCAACGACACCGCGGCCGCCGAGGCCGCCAAGTACGGCGGCGACCCCAAGGACTACATCCCGAGCATCTTCGTCACCTACTGGGGCTTCCGCCTCATGATCGGTTTCGGGATGACCTCCTTCGTGGCCGGCCTGATCGGGCTCTGGACCACCCGGCGCAAGAAGTTCCTGCGCCCCGAGTTCCGCACCGGCGAGACCGAGGTGCCCCGGCTGATGCTCACCCCCGGGCGGGAGATGGGTCCGTTCCTCACCAAGTGGAGCTGGCGGATCGGCATCCTGACCATGGGATTCCCGCTGATCGCCAACAGCTTCGGCTGGATCTTCACCGAGATGGGCCGCCAGCCCTGGGCCGTCTTCGGCCTGATGACCACGGCGAGCGCGGTCTCCCCCAACGTGAGCGTCGGCACCCAGATCGGCGCCCTCACCACCTTCACCCTGCTGTACGCGATCCTCGCCGTCGTCGAGGTCCGGCTGCTGGTGAAGTACGCCAAGGCCGGCCCGGTGGTGACCGAGCAGCCCCCCGCCAAGGACCCGACGCTGCGCGGACCGTCCTCGGACGACGACGCCGACAAGCCTCTCGCCTTCGCCTACTGAGGACCACAGGGGATCTGACATGCAACTCCACGACGTCTGGTTCGTACTGATCGCGGTCCTGTGGATCGGCTACTTCTTCCTGGAGGGCTTCGACTTCGGGATCGGCATCCTCACCAAGCCGCTCGCCCGCAACACCGCCGAACGGCGCGTCCTGATCAACACCATCGGCCCGGTCTGGGACGGCAACGAGGTCTGGCTGCTGACCGCCGGCGGCGCCACCTTCGCGGCCTTCCCGGACTGGTACGCGACCCTGTTCAGCGGCTTCTACATCCCGCTGCTGATCATCCTGGTCTGCCTCATCGTGCGCGGCGTGGCCTTCGAGTACCGGGCCAAGCGCGACGACGCGCGCTGGCAGCGCAACTGGGAGGAGGCCATCTTCTGGACCTCGCTGCTCCCGGCCTTCCTGTGGGGCGTGGCCTTCGCCAACATCGTGCGCGGCGTCGACATCGACGCGCAGAAGAACTACGTCGGCACCTTCTGGGACCTGCTCAACCCGTACGCCATCCTCGGCGGCCTGGTGACGCTCAGCCTGTTCACCTTCCACGGCGCGGTGTTCGCGGCGCTCAAGACGGTCGGCGACATCCGCGACCGGGCGCGGGCCACCGCCCTGCGGGTGGGCGTGGTGGCGGCGGTGCTGGCGCTGGCCTTCCTGCTCTGGACGCAGGCCGACAACGGCAACGGCCGCAGCCTGGCCGCCCTGATCATCGCCGTGCTGGCCCTGGTCGGCGCCCTGGCGGCCAACCAACTCGGCCGCGAGGGATGGGCGTTCATCCTCTCCGGGGCGACCATCGTGGCCGCCGTCGCGATGCTCTTCCTGGCGCTCTTCCCGAACGTCATGCCCTCCACCCTCAACGACGGCTGGAGCCTGACCGTCAGCAACGCGGCCTCCTCGCCGTACACGCTGAAGCTGATGACCATCGTGGCCGCGGTGTTCACCCCGCTCGTGCTGCTCTACCAGGGCTGGACGTACTGGGTGTTCCGCAAGCGCATCGGCGTCCAGCACATCCCCGGGCACAACCCGGCCGCCGCGCTCGACCAGGCCTGACGCCGTGAAGCCGGTCGACCCCCGACTCCTCGGGTACGCCCGCACCACCCGTGCCTTCCTCGCCGGATCCGTGCTCCTCGGCGGGGCGGGCGCGGCCCTGGTGGTCGCCCAGGCGAGTCTGATCGCCGAGATCGTCGTCCGCGCCTTCCAGCGCCAGGCGACCCTCGGCGAACTGACCACGCCGCTGCTGCTGCTCGCCCTGACGGCCGTCGGGCGCGGGCTGGTCGGCTGGCTCACCGAACTCACCGCGCACCGGTCCGTCGCCCGGGTGAAGTCCACCCTGCGGCGCCGGCTGCTCGACCACGCCACCGCGCTCGGCCCGGCCTACCTGGCGGGCCGGCGCACCGGCGAACTCACCACCCTCGCCACCCGCGGCGTCGACGCGCTGGACGACTACTTCGCCCGCTACCTGCCGCAGTTGGCGCTCGCCGTCGTCGTCCCGGTGATCGTGCTGCTGCGGATCGTCGGCGCCGACTTCACCTCGGCCGCGATCATCGCCGGGACGCTCCCGCTGATCCCGCTGTTCATGGTGCTGATCGGGATGGCCACCCAGAGCCGGATGGACCGGCAGTGGGGCGCCCTGGCCCGGCTCTCGCACCACTTCCTCGACGTGGTGGCCGGACTGCCCACCCTCAAGGTGTTCAACCGGGCCCGCGCCCAGGCCGCCACCATCGCCCGGATCACCGCCGACTACCGCCGCGCCACCCTGCGCACCCTGCGGATCGCCTTCATCTCCTCCTTCGCGCTGGAACTGCTCTCCACCCTGTCGGTCGCACTGGTCGCGGTCACCGTCGGCTTCCGGCTGGTGGACGGCACGCTCGACCTGGAGACCGGGCTGCTGATCCTGATCCTCGCCCCCGAGGTGTACTTCCCGATCCGCCAGGTCGGCGCGCTCTACCACTCCAGCGTGGAGGGCCTGACCGCCGCCGACGAGATCTTCCAGGTGCTGGAGACCCCGCTGCCCGCCGCCGGCACGGTGCCCGCACCCGCCCTCACCGGGGCCGTCGTCGCCGTCTCCGACCTGGTCGTACGCCACCCCGGCCGGACCGAGCCCGCCCTGGACGGCGCCGCGCTGACCCTGCGCCCGGGCACCACCACCGCCCTCACCGGCCCGAGCGGGGCCGGCAAGTCCACCCTGCTCGCCGTCCTGCTCGGCCTCGTCGCCCCGGACGCCGGCACCGTCCGGATCACCGCCGCCGACGGGCGGACCCACGACCTGGCCGCACTGGAACCGGCGAGCTGGCGGCGGCAGATCGCCTGGGTGCCGCAGCACCCGCACCTGTTCGCCGGGACGGTCGCCGACAACCTGCGGCTCTACCGCCCGGAGGCCACCGACGAGCAGCTGTGGACGGCGCTGCGGGCCGCGCACGCGCTCGACTTCGTGACCAGGCTGGACGCCCCGCTCGGCGAGGACGGCGCCGGGCTCTCCGCCGGGCAGCGCCAGCGGCTCGCGCTCGCCCGCGTCCTGCTCGCCGACGACCGGCCGCTGGTCCTCCTCGACGAGCCGACCGCCAACCTGGACGGCGCCTCCGAGGCCGCCGTCGTGGACGCCGTCCGGACGCTCGCCGAGGACCCGGCGCGCACCGTGCTGATCGTCGCCCACCGGCCGGCGCTGCTGGCCGTCGCCGACCGGCGGGTCCGGCTGGCGGGGGCGCCCGCCCCGGCCGCCGGCCCGGCTGCGGCGGTGGCCTCCGCTGCGGTCGGGCGGCCCGCGCACAGCGGGCGGCCGACGCCCGCCCCCGCCACGGCGCAGGACGAGCCCGAAGCCGACGCCGCCACCCCGAGGCTGGCGCGGTCCGTCCTGCTCGGCGCGCTCGCCCTCGGCTGCGCCGTCGCGCTGATGGCCACCTCCGGCTACCTGATCTCCCGGGCCTCCGAGATGCCGCCGGTGCTCTACCTGATGATGGCCGTCACCTCGGTACGGGCCTTCGGCATCGGCCGCAGCGTCTTCCGCTACGCCGAACGGCTGGTCTCGCACGACGCCGTGCTGCGCACCCTCGGCACCCTGCGGGCCGCCGTCTACCGGCGGCTCACCGCGCTCGCCCCGGCCGGACTGCCCGCCTTCCGGCGCGGCGACCTGCTCTCCCGGCTGGTCGCCGACGTCGACGCGATCCAGGACCACCACCTGCGCTGGCGGCTGCCGGCCGCCGTGGCGGGCGTGGTCTCGCTGGCCGCGACGGCGGCGATGGGCGCCTTCCTGCCCGCCGCCGGGGTCGTGCTCGGGATCGGGCTGCTGCTCGCGGGCGCGGTGGTGCCCGCCCTGGCCGCCCGCTGGTCGGCCGGTGCCGAACGGCGGCAGGCCCCGGAGCGCGGGCGGCTCGCCACCACCGTCGTCGACGCCTTCACCGGCACCGCCGAACTCACCGTGGCCGGCGCGCTGCCCGGCCGGCTCGCCGCCGTCCACGGCGCCGACGCCGCGCTCACCCGGCTGGCCGCCCGCTCGGCGGCCACC
>NZ_JBHWIJ010000329.1:0-8903 GCF_042732255.1 Kitasatospora sp. NPDC059803
CCCCTGCCCTTCACGGGCAGGGGCGCTCGCTGCGCAGTCGACCGACGTCAGCCGGCGATGATCTCGCGCGCCAGGCGGGCGGTCTCGGACGGCGTCTTGCCGACCTTGACACCGGCGGCCTCAAGGGCCTCCTTCTTCGCCTGGGCGGTGCCCGAGGAGCCGGAGACGATGGCGCCGGCGTGGCCCATGGTCTTGCCCTCGGGGGCGGTGAAGCCCGCGACGTAGCCGACGACCGGCTTGGTGACGTGCTCGGCGATGTAGGCCGCGGCACGCTCCTCGGCGTCGCCACCGATCTCACCGATCATGACGATGAGCTCGGTCTCCGGGTCCTCCTGGAACGCCTTGAGGGCGTCGATGTGGGTGGTGCCGATGACCGGGTCACCGCCGATGCCCACGGCCGAGGAGAAGCCGATGTCCCGCAGCTCGTACATGAGCTGGTAGGTCAGGGTGCCCGACTTCGAGACCAGACCGATCTTGCCGGAGGTGGTGATGTCGGCCGGGATGATGCCGGCGTTCGACTGTCCGGGGCTGATCAGGCCGGGGCAGTTCGGGCCGATGATCCGGGTCTTGTTGCCCTTCGAACCGGCGTACGCCCAGAAGGCGGCGGTGTCGTGCACCGGAACGCCCTCGGTGATGACGACGGCCAGGCCGATCTCGGCGTCGATGGCCTCGACGACGGCGTCCTTGGTGAACTTCGGCGGCACGAAGATGACGGTGACATCGGCACCGGTCTTCTCCATGGCCTCGGCGACGCCGCCGAAGACGGGCACCTCGGTGCCGTCGACGTCGACCGTGGTGCCGGCCTTGCGCGGGTTGACACCGCCGACGATCTGGGTGCCGGAGGCGAGCATGCGGCGGGTGTGCTTCATGCCCTCGGAGCCGGTCATGCCCTGGACGATGACCTTGCTGTCCTTGGTAAGGAAGATAGCCATGGTGTGAAAGTCCCCTTCCTTACTTGTTGGCCAGCTCGGCGGCGCGGTCAGCGGCGCCGTCCATGGTGTCCACGCGCTGGACCAGCGGGTGGTTGGCGTCGTCGAGGATCTTGCGACCCAGCTCCGCGTTGTTGCCGTCCAGACGGACGACCAGCGGCTTGGTGACGTTCTCGCCCTTGCTCTCCAGGAGCGCGAGGGCCTGCACGATGCCGTTGGCGACCGCGTCACAGGCGGTGATGCCGCCGAAGACGTTGACGAACACCGACTTGACGTCGGGGTCGCCCAGGATGATCTCCAGGCCGTTCGCCATGACCTCGGCGGAGGCGCCGCCGCCGATGTCGAGGAAGTTGGCGGGCTTGACGCCGCCGTGGTTCTCACCGGCGTAGGCGACCACGTCGAGGGTGCTCATCACGAGGCCCGCGCCGTTGCCGATGATGCCGACCTGGCCGTCGAGCTTGACGTAGTTCAGGCCCTTGGCCTTGGCGGCGGCCTCCAGCGGGTTGGCCGCGGCCTTGTCCTCCAGGGCCTCGTGCTCGGGCTGGCGGAACTCGGCGTTCTCGTCCAGCGAGACCTTGCCGTCAAGCGCGATGATCTTGCCCTCGCCGGACTTGATCAGCGGGTTGACCTCGACGAGGAGCGCGTCCTCGGCGATGAAGACCTTCCACAGCTTCTGCAGGACGTCGGCAACCTGGTCGGCGATCTCGGCCGGGAACTTCGCCGCGGCGACGATCTCGGCGGCCTTCTCCGGGGTGCAGCCCTCGTTGGCGTCGACCGGGATCTTGGCGAGCGCGTCGGGGTTCTCCTCGGCGACGACCTCGATCTCCACGCCGCCCTCGACGCTGGCCATCGCCAGGAAGGTGCGGTTGGTGCGGTCCAGCAGGAACGAGACGTAGTACTCGTCCTTGATGTCCGCGGTCTGGGCCAGCATCACCTTGTGGACGGTGTGGCCCTTGATGTCCATGCCGAGGATCGCCTCGGCCTTGGCGACGGCGTCAGCCGGGTCGGAGGCGAGCTTCACGCCACCGGCCTTGCCTCGGCCACCCACCTTCACCTGAGCCTTGACGACGGCGCGGCCGCCGAAGCGCTCCGCGATGGCGGCAGCGTCTGCGGCGGTCTCGATCACATCACCGTCAAGCACGGGCACACCGTGCTTGGCGAAGAGGTCCCTCGCCTGGTACTCGAACAGGTCCACGTGTTTGTCCTTGTTCGTGGTCGCGGATTGTGTCTCTACGAGCGTGCCACGGCAGGATCTTCGCTGCGGGTCGTCGGGGCGGTGCGGGTACGCAGAGGTACGGCCTTGCGGCCCACACAGCCACGGGCGCACACGTCAATCAACACGCGCGTCACGTCCGTCTGGCAGGTTATCCCCGTACGACGGGACTGTTTCGCCCGGGGCCTGCCCGTCCGTGGTGAGAACCGTCACAGACAGCCTACGGGGGCGGTCGGCGCACCCCCCGTCCGCCGGTCGGCCGGTTCGCACGTCCGGGTGAATCCTCACACTCCCTGGTCAGGCACCGGCAGCGGGCGCTTCTCGATCGCCGCGGCCATGATCTCCGGAAAGGCGTCCGGGGTGCAGGCGAAGGCCGGGGCCCCCAGGGCGGCCAGGGCGGCGGCGTGGGCGTGGTCGTAGGCGGGCGCACCTTCGTCGGAGAGCGCCAGCAGGGCGATGAACTGGACGCCGGCCGCCTTCATCGCGGCGACGCGCTTGAGCATGCCGTCCCGGATGCCGCCCTCGTAGAGGTCGCTGATCAGCACCACCACGGTCTCGGACGGCCGGGTGATCCTCGACTGGCAGTAGGCGAGCGCGCGGTTGATGTCGGTGCCGCCGCCGAGCTGGGTGGCGAACAGGACGTCGACCGGGTCGGTGAGCTGTTCGGTGAGGTCGACCACCGAGGTGTCGAAGACGACCAACCGGGTGTCCAGCGTGCGCATCGAGGCGAGCACCGCGCCGAACACCGCCGAGTGCACCACCGACGGGGCCATCGAGCCGGACTGGTCGATGCAGAGGATGACGTCCTTCTTCACCGCGCGCTGGGCGCGGGCGTAGCCGACCAGCCGCTCGGGCACGACGGTGCCGTGCTCGGGCAGGTAGTTCTTCAGGTTGGCCCGGATGGTGCGGTCCCAGTCGATGTCGCGGTGGCGGGGCCGGTTGACCTTGGCGCTGCGGTCGAGGGCGCCGCCCAGGGTGGCCCTGGTGCGGTCGGCGAGCCGGCGCTCCAGATCGGCGACCACCTTGCCGACCACGGCCCGGGCGGTCTCCCGGGTGGTCTCGGGCAGCGCGTGCTTGAGCGACAGCAGGGTGCCGACCAGGTGCACGTCCGGTTCGACGGCCTCCAGCATCTCGGGTTCCAGCAGCAGCCGCTCCAGGCCGAGCCGGGCGATCGCGTCCTGCTGCATCAGCTGGACGACGGTGGACGGGAAGTACTCGCGGATGTCGCCCAGCCAGCGCGCCACCTGCGGGGCCGAGCCGCCCAGCCCCGCGCTGCGCCGGCCGCCACGGGCCCCCCGGCCGCCCTCCTCGGGCGCGCCGCGGTAGAGCGCGGCCAGCGCGCCGTCCATCGCGGCGTCCCGGCCGCGCAGGGCGCAGCCGGTGCCGTCGGCCTCGCCGCCGAGCACCAGCCGCCAGCGGCGCAGCCGTTCGTCGGTCGTGGTCGCCATCAGGTCCTCCTTCACGGGTGTCAGGTGTTGCGGCCGGCGGCCTGCCGGGGGATCCGGGGGCGGGCGCCGAGCAGCAGGGCCACCACCGGGACGGCGGCGTCGGCCCGGGCCGGGTCGAGGGTGCCGCCCGGGGTCGGGGCCGCCGGGGCCTCGCCGAGCGGGCCGGCCGCGACCCGGCCGCCGATGGTGCTGCGGACGCCCGCCTCCAGCCCGGCGAAGGTGCGGCGCAGCAACGGCAGGACGTCGGTGAAGACCTCGCCGGGCACGCCGGTCAGCCACTCGTCGAGCAGGGCGAGCAGGCGCGGGTCGTGCAGCAGCAGGGCGCCGCCGCCGGTGAGGAAGCCCTCGATCCAGCCGGCCGCGTCCGCCGGGGCGTTGGCGGTGGACAGGACCAGCCGCAGCCGGCCGGCGGCCTCCTCGGAGTCGAGCCGCCCGTCGTCCAGCAGCAGCCGGACGGCGCGCCCGCGCAGCAGGCCGGGGGCGCCGGTGGCCGGGCCGCCGGCCGGCTCGCGGCGGGCCAGCGAGCGCAGGGCGGCGGCCCAGCGGTCGGCCAGGGCCTCGGAACCGTCCGGGCCCGGGGAGGCTGCCGGGGTGCCCGGGCCCGCTGATTCGTCCGGGGCGTCCGGGCCTTCCGGGGCGTCCGGCTCCGGACGGGCGGCCGGGCCGATCAGGCCGATCGCGCCGTGCACCTCGTCGAGCCGGCCGCGCATCGCCGCCGCCCCCTCGGCGTCCAACCCGACGCAGGCGGGCGGCAGCCCTACGCAGATCCGGTCGGCCAGGCCGGTGGCGACCTCGCCGAGCGCGCCGTGGTCGGTGCCGCGCACGTCGCCGTAGCGCAGCGCCCGGACCAGCGCGGGCAGCGCCCCGGCCAGGTGCGCGACGTCGGTGTCCAGCGCGGCGCAGTCGGCGAGCACCCGCATCACGGCGGGCAGCGCGCCGGCCAGCCCGGCCAGCAGGCAGGTCTCCACCAGGCCGGTCAGCTCGGCGAGTTCGGCGGCGGCGCGGGCGGTGCCGACGGCCTTGCCGGTCGCCGCCTCCTCCACCGTGGTGCCCCACTGGGCGGCCTCGGCGATCCGGACCGCGAACTCGGGCTGCCAGCACAGCCGCCAGCTCTCCCGGAACGTCCCGGTCGAGTTGACCGCCGAGCGGGCCGGCACGCCCCAGTCGACGCCCAGCAGCCGCAGCCGGTGCAGCATCCGCGAGCGGGCCGCGTCCGTGTCCTTGCGCAGGTCGAGGTCGAGGTCCTTCGGCGCGGCCTCGGGCTTGAGCCGCAGCGTGCGCTGCCAGCGGGTGAGGTCCCGCTGGAGCGGCACCGCCGGTGCCGCGTCCGGGACTTCGCCGAGCGCGTCGCCGACCACCAGGCGGTCCCGGACGAGCTCCAGGGCGACGTCCGAACCCTCGCAGAGCACCGCGCGGACGGCGTCCAGGGTCTCGGTCAGGCCGGCCAGCGGGCGGCCGCGCAGCACCGCCAGCGTGCGGGCGAGCCGGACCGCCTCGATGACGTGGGCGGAGGAGACCGGGTGGTCCTCGGCGCGCAGCAGTTCGGCGGCCCGGGCGAGCCAGCGCGGCACCGGATCGCCCTCGGTGCCGAACAGGTGGTGGTACCAGCCCGGTGACTGCACGCCCGCGCCGTAGCCGGTGGCCTGGGAGAGCCGGCGGTGCGTCCACGGCACCCAGGTGATGTCCGTCCGCACCTTCCGCGGCAGTGCGGCGAGCAGCGCCCGGTCGTGCGCGACCGTCGGCAGCACCGCCAGCGCGGGCACGTGGAAGGCCCCGCACACCACGGCGATCCGGCGGTGCCCGGCGCGGCGGGCGGCCCGGATCTGCTGGCGCATGTACGCCTCGCGCAGCTCGTCCCGCCGGGACTCGCCGAGGCCCTCCGCGCGCAGCGCCGCCATCGCCTCCGCGACGGCGGCGAACGGCGCCAGTCCGTCCGGGTCGTCCACGCCGCCCGCACCGGGCGCGCGGTGCTCGACCACGTCCTCCCACCAGCGCTCCGGGTCGTCGTACCCGGCCGCCTCGGCGAGCAGCGCCAGCGGGTCGGCGACCGGCCCGGCGGGCTCCCCCGGCTCCCCGGCCTCCCCCGCCTCGGCGGCCTCGGCGGCGGGTCCGAGGCCGTACCCGGCGGGCAGGTCGATGAAGCGGACCGGCAGCTCCCGCTCGACGCCGTAGCGGATCGCCACCCACTCCGGGGAGAACTCGGCGTACGGCCAGAACGCGGCCCTCGCCGGGTCGTCCACCGCGTGGGCCAGCAGCGCGACCGGCGGCACCAGGCCGTTCCCGGCCGCGAGGTGGACGATGCCGTCGGCCTCCGGCGGGCCCTCGATCAGCACCGCGTCCGGCCGCCACCGCTCCAGCGCGGCGGCCACCGCCCGGGCCGAGCCCGGGCCGTGGTGCCGGATGCCGAGCAGCGCGACGTCCGCGGTCATCGCACCTCCTCGCGGGCGGCCCGGTAGAAGTCCTTCCAACCGTCGCGCTCGCGCACCACCCCTTCGACGTACTCGCGCCACACCGCGTGGTCCGCCACCGGGTCCCGGACGACGGCGCCGAGGATGCCGGCCGTCACGTCCCCGGCGCGCAGCACGCCGTCCCCGAAGTGAGTGGCCAGGGCGAGGCCGTTGGCCACCACCGAGATCGCCTCCGCCGTGGAGAGGGTGCCGCTCGGGCTCTTGACCTTCGTCCGCCCGTCCGTCGTGATCCCGGCCCGCAGCTCGCGGAACACGGTGACCACCCGCCTGATCTCCTCGGCGCCGCCGGGCAGTTCGGGCAGCTCCAGGGAGCGGCCGAGCTGGTTCACCCGGCGGGTGACGATGTCGACCTCCTCCTCCAGCGAGCCCGGCAGCGGCAGCACGACGGTGTTGAACCGCCGGCGCAGCGCGCTGGACAGCTCGTTGACGCCGCGGTCGCGGTCGTTCGCGGTGGCGATCACGTTGAAGCCGCGCACCGCCTGCGTCTCGCCGCCCAACTCCGGCACCGGCAGCGTCTTCTCGGACAGGATGGTGATCAGGCTGTCCTGCACGTCGGCCGGGATCCGGGTCAGTTCCTCGATCCGGGCGAGCTTGCCGTCCGCCATCGCCCGCATCAGCGGCGAGGGCACCAGGGCGTCCCGGCTCGGGCCGTCGGTGAGCAGCCGGGCGTAGTTCCAGCCGTACCGGACGGCCTCCTCCGGGGTGCCGGCGGTGCCCTGCACCAGCAGGGTGGAGTCGCCGCTGACCGCCGCGGCCAGGTGCTCGGACACCCAGGTCTTCGCGGTGCCGGGCACGCCGAGCAGCAGCAGCGCGCGGTCCGTCGCCAGGGTAGTGACGGCGACCTCCACCACCCGGCGCGGGCCGATGTACTTGGGGGTGATCGGGGTGCCGTCGGGCAGTTCGCCGCCGAGCAGGTACGTCGCCACGGCCCACGGCGAGAGCTTCCAGCGCTCCGGGCGCGGACGGTCGTCCTGCGCGGCCAGCGCGGCCAGTTCACCGGCGAAGGCGTCCTCGGCATGCTGCCGCAGAACGTCGGTCACGGGGGCTCCTTCGGGTCGGCCGCCGGGCACACGGGTGCCCTCGGCGGCAGGGTGATCGGGGGGAGCTGGGGCCGGCGTCCCGGCCTGTGGGAACCACCCTGCACCCCGGCACTGACAAACCCCGGGGCGCTCCCGACGGGCGGTCAGCCGATGTCAGTGCCGCCGCCTACCGTCGGTCGCATGGAGGAACGCTGGAGCACCGAACACGTCCTGTCCCTGGCACCTGACGCCGCGTCGCAGAAGGCGGCCGGCAAGCTCTCCTCGCCCGCGCCCTGGTCCGGGGCGGGCACCGACGGCACCGCGCTCTGGGGCGAGTGCAAGGGCAGCGGCAGCACGCCGTACCGCACCGTGATCGAACTCGCCACGCCCGCCTACCAGTGCAGCTGCCCCAGCCGGAAGTTCCCGTGCAAGCACGCGCTCGGGCTCCTCCTGCTGTGGAGCGGCGCCCCGGAGGCCGTCCCGGCCGCCGAACCCGCCGCATGGGCGGCCGACTGGCTCACCTCCCGCGAGGAGCGCGCCGAGAAGCGCGCCGCGCCCCCCGCCGACCCGGCCGCCGCCCGCCGCCGGGCCGAGCGGCGCGGGGCCCGGGGGGCGGCCGGCGCGGCCGAGCTGCGGCTGCGCCTGGCCGACCGGATCCGGCACGGCCTGGCCGACCAGTCCACCGCCGGGCCCTGGGAAGAGGTCGCCGCCCGAATGGTCGACGCCCAGGCCCCCGGCCTGGCCACCCGGGTCCGCGAACTCGACGCCGCCCCGCAGGACCGGCTCCTGGAGGAGTACGCGATGCTGCACCTGCTCGCCACCGCCGCCACCCGCGTCGACGAGCTGCCGGCCGAACTGGCCGCCACCGTCCGCACCCGGGTCGGCTACCCCACCGACACCGCCGAGATCCTGGCCGGCCCCACCGTGCGCGACCGCTGGCAGGTGCTCGGCAGCCGCGACTCCGCCGACGAACGGCTCACCACCCGCCGGGTCTGGCTGCGCGGCGCCAAAACCGGCCGCCCCGCCCTGCTGCTCGCCTTCGGCCGCCCCGGCCAGGCCCCCGACCTCGCCCTGCCCACCGGCCACCTGCTGGAGGCCGACCTCGCCTTCCACCCCGGCGCCCGCCCGCTGCGCGCCGCCCTCGGCACCCGCTACGGCGCCCCCGAGCCCGGCCCGGCCGGCCCGCCCGACGGCCTCACCGTCGCCGAGACGGTCGCCGGCTACGGCACCGCCGTCGCCGACGACCCGTGGCTGGACAGCTGGCCGACCGTCCTCACCGGCGCCGTGCCCGTCCGCACCCCGGACGGCTGGCACCTGACGGACGGCCACCACACCCTGCCCGTCCGCACCTCGGCCCTCCCGGAGGCGGCCCTGTGGCGGCTGGCCGCGGTCTCCACCGGCCGCCCGCTGACGGTCTTCGGCGAGTACGGCCACCAGGGCTTCGCCCCGGTCACGGCCTGGGCCGGCCACGACCGCCCGATCGGCCTCACCACCGTCTAGGGCGTGCCTTGTGGATCAGGACACGCCCGAGCACACCTCAGGAGCACCGAAGATGACGATCACCCAGGACCCGTGGGAGACCCTGCACACAACCGCCCTGCTCGGCACCGACCGCCGCCCGCTCCCGGCCACCACCCTGCCGCTCGCCGACACCGTCGACCAGGCCGACCCGGCCACCGCGCTGCTGGAGCTGGCCGCCCTCGCCACCGTCCGCCGCCGGGCCGGCGCCCTGCCCGTCCCCGCCGCCGGACCGCCCGGCCCGCCCGCGCCCGAGGACGGGCGCCCCGAGCTGCCCGCGGCGGCCGCCCGCCGGCTCGCCGTCCTGC